>DASQDO010000082.1:0-4558 GCA_035634135.1 Actinomycetota bacterium | reverse complement strand
TTCTCGCCCTTCTTGGGATCGTCCTCCTTGATGGTGAGGCCGAGCTCCAGATACGCGAGCGCTAGCTCACCGACGTCCTCGCTGTTCTTGAGGAGCTTGAGCGACCGGTCAAGCTGCTTCCGGGCCTCGGTGACGTCTCCTTCGACGCGGGCCACGTGCGCCAGCTCGTTGCGGGCGTGGGCCTCGCCCCGCTCGTCGCCCATCGACACGTAGAGCTCCAGTGCCTTCTCGAGCTCTGTGCGGGCGATCTTGAGGTCGCCCCCGCCGCGCACGAGCGAGTACCCGCGATTCATGTGGACGGCGGCGCTCTCGGAGCGGAGCTCGAGGTTCTCGAAGAGGTCCTCCGCTCGCAGGAGCGCTGCGTCGGCCTCCTTGATCCGGCCCTCGTTGAGGTAGGCCTCGGCGAGGTTCACCTGCATGACGGCGAGGTTGAACGGGTCGGTGACCTTCGGGAGCAGCTCCAGAGCGCGGCCCGCGTACTCGCTGGCCTTCGACTGGACCCCGAGCTGCGCGTACGCCCAGACGAGCGGGGCGTACAGGCGGACCATCGCGTTGGGGTCCCTGAAACCCTCCCGCTCCATACGTTCGACCAAGCTCTCCACGAGGTGGATCGCGTATCGCATGTCCCCGAGGCCGATCAGGCAGCGGGCCTGGCCCGCCATGCAGTCGGCGAGCATCGGCGGCGGGGCCTCGATCAGGATCTTCTCGACGTCCTGGTAGATCTCGAACGCCGCCTGCATGTTCCCGCGGCGTTCTTCGACGAGAGCCTGGTATTCGACGGCCTTCGCCTCCAAATGGCTCATCTTGTAGCGCTTGGAGTCGCGCAAGACCTGGGTCAGAGCCTTGGCGGCCTCTTCGAGATCACCCGCGGAGATGTCCCGGCGTGCGCCCTGGAGCTTCAGCCGGAGCTTGGGCTCGAGGTCCGGGGGACGCCCCGTTCGCAGCTCTTCGACGTCGACCGAGAGCTTGCTCGCGAAGTGCTCGAGCGCAGTCGCCGAAGGCATTCGCCGCCCCGCCTCGATCGTGCTGACGTAGGCATGCGTATAGCGGGGGTCCGCCAGCTCTTTCTGGGTCAGCCCGCTCTGGAGTCGCAGTCGTCTAAGACGTTGTCCGACGCTCATCGCCGAGTAATAGCCCTCCTGTCACAGCCGCCTTGCGCAGTCTAACGCGCAGACCAAGCACCCTCCGAGTCAAGCGGCCGAACGTTAGCGTAAGCCACCTCATGCCGTACAGGTAACGCGGGCGTTACATCTCCTTCCCTCGACCCCTACGAGCCCGCGAAAGGAGGTGTGCATATGACTCGCGTGAAGAAGATCGTTCGGGTCTTCGCAGCGTTGGCCGCCCTGTGGACGGTGGCAGGAGCCGACTGGCCCATGGACGACGTGCTGGCAATCCTCGGCGGCATGCCGTGCTGCTGATCAGCCGGAGCCGGTGACGGCGGATCGCTCTTCCCGCAGCCAGGGAGGCAGCGAGAACGTGACGTCTTCCGTCGTCACCTCACGAGTCTCGACTTGGCGGTAGCCGAGGTCCGCGAGCTTTGCGAGCAGCCGTTCCACCAGCACTTCCGGCGCACTTGCTCCTGAGCTCACGCCTACGGTCTCGGCCCCCTCGAGCCACGCGGGGTCGAGGTAGGTCTCGTCGGGAACGAGGTAGCCCGGGGTACCAGCGACCCGGGCTACCTCGACGAGACGGTTCGAGTTGCTGGAGTTGATCGCGCCGACGATCAGCACGACGTCGGCCTCGGGGGCGATCGCCTTCACCGCGACCTGGCGGTTCTGCGTCGCGTAGCAGATGTCGTCGGAGCGGGGGCCCCTGATGTCGTTGAACCGCTCGCGCAACGCCTCGACGACGTTCAACGTGTCGTCTACGGACAGCGTCGTCTGCGTCAGGTACGACACCGGTTCGTCGGGATCGAGGCCCAGCTCGTCGATCTGCTCGGGCCTCTCGATGACCGTCGTCGCGTCGGGGGCCTCGCCCG
Source organism: Actinomycetota bacterium (assembly GCA_035634135.1). Classification (GTDB taxonomy): domain Bacteria; phylum Actinomycetota; class CADDZG01; order CADDZG01; family WHSQ01; genus JALZEG01. Next base: position 2,580 of record DASQDO010000082.1, on the reverse strand, counting down.
CCGTGCCCTCGATCTCCTCGTGTCCCTCGTGCCCGACGAGCACGATGCGGCGGCCGTCCCTGGCGAAGCGCTTGGCCTCGAGGTGGACCTTCGTCACGAGCGGACAGGTGGCGTCGATGACCTGGAGGTTGCGCTCCTGCGCCTTGCGGCGGACCTCCGGCGACACGCCGTGGGCGGAGAAGATGCACACCGCGCCCTCGGGGATCTCCTCCTCCGAGTCGACGAAGATCGCGCCGCGGTTGGCGAGCTCCTCGACGACGTGGCGGTTGTGGACGATCTCCTTGCGGACGTAGACGGGGGCCCCGAGCTTCTCGAGCGCGCGCTCGACCATCTGGACGGCGCGGTCGACGCCGGCGCAGTAGCCGCGGGGGGCCGCGAGGATCACCTTTTTCACGCTTCCACCATAGGTGGTCAACGTCTGTAGAGGTCCGGCCTTCCCGCAACCTGACTGGAAGGACACAACTTCTCCACGGGACACTCCGCACACAGCGGCTTCTTCGCCAGGCAGATCGCGCGGCCGTGCTCGATCAGCAGGTACGGGACCTGCGGCCATTGCTTGCGGGGGGCGAGCTCCATGAGGTCGCGCTCGATCTTCTCGGCCTCCTTCGAGCCGTAGCCCGTGAAGGCGAGGCGGACGGCGAGCCGGCCGACGTGGGTGTCGACCGCGATCCCGGCGTCCGGGTCCTTGCGCGCCGCCTCCGGGTAGCAGTTGACGAGCACGATGTTCGCCGTCTTGCGGGCGACGCCGGGGAGCGTGATCAGCTCCTTGATCGAGCGGGGAACCTCGCCGTCGAAGTCGTCGAGGAGCTTCTGCGACAGTCCCCGGAGCGCCTTCGTCTTCTGCCGGAAGAACCCTGTCGGGTGGATGTCGCGCTGGAGCTCCTCCTCGGGCACCGCGAGGTAGTCCTCGGGCTTGCGGTACTTGCGGAAGAGGTCCGCCGTGACCTCGTTGACCTTCGCGTCGGTCGACTGGGCCGAGAGCACGGTCGCGACGACGCATTCGAGAGGCGTCGTGTAGTACAGGGCGATCTTCGCCTCGGGGTAGGCCTTCTTGAGCCTCCTCAGGACGTGCGGGAGGCGCTCGGGGGCCGGGGCGTCGCGATCGGGCACGGGCATCGGACGCAAGGGTATCTGCTAGGCTTTCCAAACGACCGTTTGTTTGGAACCGGAAGGGACCGGATGGCAGAGGCAGCTCTCAGGACCAGACGTGCCGACGTGGTGAAGGCCGCGGCCCGGCTGTTCTCCGAGCGCGGCTACCACGGCACCTCGATGCAGCACCTCGGCGACGCTTTGGGGCTCCAGCGCGGCTCGCTCTACGCGCACATCGGCTCGAAGGAGGAGCTGCTGTTCGACGTCGTCGAGGAGGGGGCCGAGCGGTTCCTCGAGCGGGGGCAGCGAGCGCTGGACGGCGACGGGTCCGCGACGGAAAGGCTCACGGCGTTGCTCGTCGGCCACGCCGAGACCGCCGCGGAGCATCTCGACTCCGCCACTGTCTTTTTGAACGAGTGGCGCTATCTGTCCGAGGACCTCAGGGCCGCGGTGCAGGCGAAGCGTGACCGCTACGAGGCGATGGTCCGCTCGATAGTCGACGAAGGGATCGCAACGGGAGAGTTCCGGGCCGACGCGGACGTACGGTTCGCGGCGACGCTCGTGCTCTCCGCCGGGAACTGGCTGTTCTCCTGGTACCGCCCGGGAGGAGAGCTGGGGCCCACCGAGATCGGCGAGAGGTTTGCGGAGCTACTGACAAGGGGGTTGTCACGATGACGTACGAGGAGAAGCTCGCGCGGTTCGAAGCGCACATCGAGGCCGGCGGGAAGGTCGAGGCGAACGACTGGATGCCCGACGACTTCCGGCGCGGCGTCCTCAAGTTCATCGAGATGCACGCGAACTCCGAGATCATGGGCGCGCTCCCCGAGCGCGAGTGCCTGCCGATCGCCCCGACCCTCCAGCGCAAGATGTCGCTCTGCGCCAAGATCCAGGACGAGGTCGGCCACGCGCAGCTGCTCTACCGGGTCGCCGAGGACCTCGGCAAGAGCCGCGTCGCGATGTACGAGGACCTCGTCCACGGCAAGGCCAAGTTCCACAACGTCTTCCACTACCCCGTCAAGCACTGGGGCGACGTGGCGATCATCGGCTGGCTCATCGACGGGGCCGCGCTCGTCACGCAGGCCGCTCTGCTCGACTCTTCGTACGCCCCGTACACGCGGGTGCTCAAGCGCATCTGCGCCGAGGAGCAGCTGCACCTCCGCCACGGCGAGGACATCACGCTCGAGCTCGCGTCGGGCACCGACGAGCAGCGCGAGATGTTCCAGGAGGCGCTCAACCGCTGGTGGCTCGCGATCATCCACTTCTTCGGCCCCCGATCGAACGTCGCCAAGGACCTCCTGCTCAAGTGGAAGGTCAAGACGCGCACGAACGAGGACCTGCGCAACGAGTTCCTCGACCGCTACGTGCCGAAGATCTACGAGCTCGGCTTCACTATCCCGGCTCCGGTCCCCGTGCAGACGGAAGACGGCCACTGGGAGCTCGTCGAGGACGAGTTCGACTGGGCTCCGCTCGACGCGATCAAGCGCAACGAGG
>DASQDO010000081.1:0-3754 GCA_035634135.1 Actinomycetota bacterium | reverse complement strand
CCCCCCGGCCTTCGCCGCGTACTCGGGCACGCCGACGCAGGTGAACAGCAGGCCGTCGAGCGGCTCTCCCAACAACGCATGGATGAGGCTGTCGTCGAACGTCATCCCGGACGCGCTCGCGCCCAGCGCGTACGCGAGCAGGTGGAGGCGGCCCTCCACCACACCCGACGCGAGCTGCGCGGCGCGATAGGCCCGGTCGTCGAGCTCCGCTACGCGCGCGGCCGAGATCACGACGAAAGCCGCGTCGGAGCAGAGCCCCTGGTCGAGGCACACGCGGTACAGCTCCTCCCGGAGGTCCCCCTTACGAACCGGCGCCGTGAGATCCGGCCACCGGTACACGCCTGGCTCGAGGCCCTCGACGTCGTGCACCACCACGAAGTGCGGCAGGTCGATCCCCCGCAGCGCCGCGCTCATGGAAGTGAGCAGTACCTCCTGCGACAGGCCCCGGGCCGGGTCCATCAGACGCTGCGAACCGCGCGCCAGGATCACGTCCTCTACGGGCGCGGCCCCCCGGCCCGGGACGTCGACGGGCTCACCCGCGGGCCACGGCGCTCCGAGCGCGTCGCGCTCCCCCGCCCTGTACGCGGGCGTCACCAGCGGGAACTCGACGGGGGCCGCGTCGACCTCGCCGGCGGCGGCGGGACCCGTCGCCTCCAGCGCGGGCTCCCCTTCGCCCAAGGCGACGACCGCTACGGGGAGCTCGTGCACCCGGTCGGCCCCCACGAGCGCGGCCACCGCGGCATCCGGGAACGTCGAGTAGAGCGCTGGCGGAGCGCCCGCCGACTCCGCCGCAGCGAGCAGCTGCGCCAGCATCGTCCCGGCGTCCCAGAAGACGTGGCGGTAACCGCGCTCGGCGTACCGCCACCCCGTCCGCCAGGGGATGCCCGTGACGACGACGGTCACCGCGTCACCGCGCGGCGGCCGGCCGACCTGCACGAGCGCGTGCTCCTGCGGGTGGTACCAGTGCACGCCCGGCGGCAGCGTGCCGCCCTCCGGAACGGCGACGTACAGCTCGGACGGGAACCGCCCTCCGGCCGACCCCGCTGCCCGGAACAGATAGGTCCCGTACGGGCGCGGCGACGTCCTCACCACTCCGGCCGACAGGTGCAGCAGCCGCGACAGGTGGGGAAGGTCGAGCTCGGCGCGCGCTATCTCGGCGGTCCCCGCCAGCACCGCGACGGCGGGCGCGGCGGTCGCCGGCAGATCCCGCGGCAGCGGCACGACCGGCAGCGAACCCGAGTAGCGCTTGTAGAACCACGGCAGCCGGTCGAGGTCGTTCGGGACGAGGTCGCGCAGGATGCGCGGGTCGTCGGCGGGCTCGTCCCAGTCGCGGCCGTGCTCGTAGCAGGTAAGGCGATGAAGGGTCTGGCTCGGCGTCTCCACGGGCGACAGTCTCGCGTCCCGCGCCGGGGGGCCCGCGTACGCTGCCGTCGTGGACGCGACGCAGATGCTCGTCGGCTGCTGCGGATTGGCGGGGCGCCAGGCCGTCTACTACGCGGAATTCCCGGTCGTCGAAGTGCAGCGGACCTTCTATCAGCTCCCGCGGCTCGCGCTCGCGGAGAAGTGGAAGCGCGAGGCCCCCGCGGACTTCCGGTTCACGATGAAGGCGTGGCAGCTCGTCACGCACCGGGCCGACAGCCCGACGTACCGCCGCCTGCGCGAAGAGCTCCCGGGCGCGAGCAGCGCGTACGGCGACTTCCAGGACACCGAAGAGGTGTGGCTCGCGTGGGAGCGGACGCTCGAGTGGGCGCGGTCCCTGCAGACGCCGGTCGTCGTCTTCCAGTGTCCGCGCAGCTTCCGTCCGACGGACGAGTCGGTCCGCAACCTCCGGACGTTCTTCGAGAGGGTCGAGCGCGACGAGATGGCCTTTGCGTGGGAGCCGCGCGGTTGGCCCGACGAGCTCGTCGGCGACTTGTGCCGCGAGCTCGACCTCGTCCATTGTGTCGACCCGCTGATCGACGACACGCAGTGGGGGCCGTTCGCGTACCACCGCCTGCACGGCCTCCCCGCGTACCGCTATCGCTACCGCTACACGGACGACGACCTCGACCGCATCCACCGGGCCGCGCTCGCCGAGCTCGACGCGGGCCGGTCACACGTCTACGTGATGTTCAACAACTGGTGGCTGCACGACGACGCGCGCCGGTTCGTCGCGCGCTTCCGCTAGCGCGCGGCCTCCCACGCCCGCCCGAACTCGCGCATCATCGTCGGGTACACGAGGAAATGACGGAACGGCGTGATCCCGGCCATGTACGCGCTCCCCAGCAAGCCGTTCGGCTTCACGAGGATCGCGAGCTGGCCCCGGTACCCACCGTCGTCCGCCCGGACCCACCCGACGTGGAGGACCCCGTGCACCGTCCGGTTCGCGACCTCTGCCGCGAACTCGTCGTCGGTCCGGTAGAGCGGCTCGAACGGGGCCGCTTCGAACGGGGCCGGCGACACGGTGTCGCGCAGGTCGTCCGGTAGCCGCTCGCGCAGCGACGGCACCCGCTCGCCCACCCCCGACGACTCGTCGTCCCAGCCGAGCAGTGCGCCCATCCTCAGCCGGATCGTGAACAGCATCCGCACTACGGGCGAGGACGTCTGCGCGGGGTCGAGCGCGGCAACCATCTCGACGAGCCGCGGGAAGTCGCCGGGGCCTCCCGGCGTCGGCAATGCCCACACGTCCTCGAGCCGGAAGTCGTGCGCGACGTCGTGGATGCGCCAGGGCCTCGACGTGTGCTCGGAGCGCGGGAGCCTCATGCCGACGCGGCCCAGCACAGACCCGCGACGACGAGCCACACCAACGGGACGGGGAAACGCCATACCTGCCGGCCGCGGCCTCCCCCGGCCCAGAGGGACATCGCCGTCGTGGCGACCCATGCGCCGGCGAACCAGCGCAACAGGACGGTCTCGGCGTCGGCATCGGGAGCGACCGCGAGGGTCAACAGGACGCCGGCCAGCCCGACGACGAGGATCGTCACGACGAACCACGTCACGCGGACCATCGCGAGCGTCAGGGAGCGGGGGCCGAACGGCGTCTTCGGCATGCGTTCGACGTCGAGTCCAGGGAGCACCCACACGACGCCGATCGCCGTGTGCCCCGCGGCCAGCGCGAGGCACAGGAAGCCCGCGGTCCCCAGTGTGACGTCCACTCAGCTAACATACACACATGTATGCATGTGAGGCAAAGTGAGGGCCGGGACCGAAGCGCGGCCCCGCCGCACGCAGGCCGACCGCCGGGCGCAGACGCGCGGGGCTCTGCTCGAAGCCGCAGCGCGCGGGCTCTCCCGCCACGGCTACGGGAACCTCGTGCTCGAACGCGTAGCGGCCGAAGCCGGCTACTCCCGCGGCGCGCTCTATCACCTGTTCGCCGGCAAGGAAGACCTCGCGCTCGCGGTCGTCGAGTGGGTCGAACGGACCTGGTACGAGGAGATGGGCCCGCTGATCGAAGGCGTCGACGACCCGGTCGAGGCCCTGATCGGCGTGGTGCGCGGGCACGCCGTCTACTGCCGCCGCGACGTCGCCCGCGTGATGATGACGCTCAGGGTCGAGTTCGGCGATCAGGACCATCCAGTCGGGCGCGCGGTCGACGCCGCGGTGCGCCGGGTCGTGCGCGACTGCACGAAGCTGCTCGCCGCCGCGCGCAAGCAGGGCGCGATCCCGCCGGGCCCCTCGCCCCGCCTGCTCGGCGTCGCCGTGGTCGGCGCGGTCGAGGGCCTCGTGATCGGTCTCGCAGGAAAGGCGCCGTACGACGAGCTGCTTGCCGAGAGGA
>DASQDO010000080.1:0-8652 GCA_035634135.1 Actinomycetota bacterium | reverse complement strand
GACCTGCAAGCAGCCGGCCGCGATCAGCGAGACCAGCGCCATGGCGACCAGGACCTCCACGAGGGTGAAGCCTTCTTCGGCGCGAGCGGTCACCGGTAGTCCTCCGCCTTGCAGCTCAGCTTGCCCATGGCGAACGTCGTGTCGGAGTTCGGCCTCTGGCTCGCGCCCCACGGCCCGTAGACGGGGGCCGTCTCGAACCTGATGGCGCCGTTCAGCTGGGCCGACACCACCCGGTCGTCGGCGGAGATGCTCGTCTGCACGGTGCCCTGGGACCAGCCGGTCAGCAGCCCCCTCTTCCCGTTGGCGGCGAACATGAACGCATCCAGGGAGGTGTCGCCGGGGTTCTGGTCGGCGTCGTAGATCTTCGGCCCGTTGCCGTTGTTGAGGTCCCTGATGGTCTGAAGGGGGTTCGTGTCGCCGTAGGGGACGTGAGGGTTGTCCGTGCGGGTCTGGACGGGAAGAGTCACCTGGCGGAGCCTGACGCCGAAGTCCTGTTTACGAGTCCCCTCGTACGAGTTGTACGAGAGGTGTGCCGACCAAGACCCCGACGCCTGCGAGGCGGTGCCCGGATCCGCATTGGCCGCGCACGAGACGCTGGCGCTGAACTCCCGGATCTGCATGTAGCCGTTGTTGGTGCTCGAATACCACATGGGGAAGAGCACGATCTGGCCGTGAGCGGGGATCGTCGCGGTCGCGGTCACGGTCCTGCTCGAAGCGGGGGTCGTCGGCGTGGAATCGACCATCACCTCGCCGCGCGGGTCGACGTTGGCGGAAGGGCTGCTGAACTGCCAGTCGCTCACCGTGATCATCTTGTGAGTCGCGCCCGACGTCGGGTAGAGGCCCAGAGGGTTGATGCTCGTCTCCGTCCCAGACCCCGCGTTGGGCGTCTGCGGGGTCGTCCAGAAGTGGTTGGGCGCGCTGGTCATCGGGGACATCGCGGTCGTCCCGTTGATGTCGTAGTAGCCCCTGACGAACGGGAGGCCGTTCGCGACGGTCGGTCCCGCGCCGCGCGCGCCGGTGAGCGTGCCGGCCTCCGAGGCCGCGAGCGACCCGATGGTGGCGGGGACCTCGGTCGTCGTCGCCGAGACGGCCGGAGCCGTCGTCACGGTCGTGGTCGTCGCGTCCGCAGGAGCGCGCGCGTCCAGCGTCGCTCCGCTCACGTCGACGTGGAAACCCTGGTCGCCCGAGACGGCCGGGTTGGCCGGCCGCACGATCTGGAGTCGCCCCGCGCTGACCGACAGCTCCGCCTTCGACCCGGACTCCAGCTGCTCGCCGTACGCGACGGCCGTGCCGAGCGTTCCCGTGTAGTCGCTCATGCGAGGCGGGCTCTGGGTGTCCTGGTAAGTCGTCGTGACCTCGTAGCCGTAGTCGATGCGCGCCTCCGACCGGAGCTTCACGGTCGTGGGAGGAGGCGGCGGGCCCGACGTCGGGGGAGGAGAGCCTCCTCCGCCTCCACTGCTAGGAGCCGCGGACTCCCCGCGGGCGCCCAGGTAGGTGGTCAGGTCGAAGCTGCGCGCCGAGGCTCCGACGGACCAGACCGTCGTGACCTCGACCTCGAGCAGGTCGCTCGGGGGGCCGTCGTTCCCGGTGGAGTTCCACGAGTACGCGAGCGGCACGGGGGCGGTCACGGAGGGGTTCTCGGGCGTCCGGAACGTAGCCCTGACCTCGACCAGGACGCCGTCGGGAAGCTCGGAGCCGTCCGGGAGGGCCCGGCACGCCTTGCTCGTCGACGTGGAGTCACACGTCGTGACGTAGGAGCTGGTCGCGGCGTCGAAGCCCGTCCCGACGCTGGGCACGAACGAGGGCGTGCGGCCCGGGAAGAAGTGGTCGAGCAGGTCGACCTCGCGCGCCACCGAGGAGTAGGCGACGTGGTAGTCGAGGCCGCGCAGGCGCTCCATCGTCTTCGCCGTGACGTTGCGCGCCACCGACTCGGTCCGGGTCGCCGCGCCGCCGCTCATGGCGGTGCCGAGCAACGGGACGATCCCCAGCGTCATGATCGAGAAGATCGTGATCGCCATGAGGGTCTCGATGAGCGTGAGGCCGTGCTCGCGCCGGTTCGTCGTCGTCACGGCTTCGTCACCCGCCCCGTGATGGGCGCCACCGTGATCGTGCGAGCGGATCCGCCGCCGACCTCGGGGTGCGACAGGCTCACGGACCCGCCGGTGGCGCTTCCGCGGGCGAAGAAGAGGACCACCTCGGCTCCGGACTCCGCCGCCGCCGCGCACTGGGCCGACAACGTGGGCGTCGTGACGTCGGCGAAGGAGACCGCGCTGACGGTGACCCCCGCCGGGAAGCTCCGCCGGTCGCGCACCTCGCACGCTCCGGTGTTCGCGTTCCCGCGCACGATCCCCCACCGGGACGTTCCCTGCTTGAACCACGCACCCCACACCCAGGGGTGCGACTGGCTCGTCGCGTCCTGTTGGTCGCCGCGCAGCTCGGTGGCGACCTCGTCGACCGCCGCGTTGAGGGATCGCACCTTCCAGTAGCGGCTGAACGCGGGCGCCCCCAGCGTGAGCGCGATCCCGATGATCAACGTCACGACCAATAGCTCCGACAGAGTGAACCCGTTTTCCTTGCCCCTCATCCGCCCTCTCCCAGGAAGGAATGCCCGAGTCGGGCCTCGTGTCCGGTATCGGCGGCGGCGGGACGGCACTTGAATCCTGGCGGGGGCGGAGGAGGCGCCGGCGACGGAGCGCGTTCTTGCCGGGGGGTGTCCCGGCCCCTGCCCGCCGCGGACTATACGAACTAGTCACTTAGTCGAGACGCTTGTTGCAGGGCGGGTCCCGAAACCCCCGGCAGGCCGGTTAATGGCGTTTTAACAATGCGTTGCCGGAGCTACCGGACCGTAGGCACCGCGTCGGAAGTGGGCTATGCCGAAGACCACCCGCGTGAGCTATTGGCGCCCTCGTTCGAGGGAGCGACGATGCACCAAGTCCCCGGCGCCGCTCACGGCGCGTACCCGATCCGAGGAGGTCTGTGTGCGACGAAGGTTCTCGTTGTGTAGTGCCATTGCGCTGATCGCGTCGACCGTAGGAGTAATGACCGCGGCCCCCGTCGCCGCGTCGGCGACGGTCACCTACAGCGGACGGGGGATCGCCTTCAGCGGGTCGGTCGCCGGCGTGGCCACCGGCTTCGCCGACACCTTGCCGCTGCCGTCCAGCGGCGGTCACCAGACGGCCTCGTCGATTTCGGCGGGGTTGCCGTCGCTTCTCGGAGGCGACACGCTTCACGCCAGCGCGTTCGGCCAGAACGACCGCACCCGCACCGAGGCGGCGGCCTCTTCCATCGCGATCACGACGGGCTCCGAGACGATCACGGCCGATTTCGCGATGTCCCGGGCGATGGCGGTCAGCTCCCACGGCGCGCCCGTCCTGAGCGGGAGCTCGCAGGTCTCGAACCTCGTCGTGAACGGCGTGCCGATCGCCGTGACGGGTGTCGCGAACCAGCTCGTGTCGCTGCCGAGCGGCGATCTCGTCGTCAACGAGCAGATCAGCTCCACGAGCGGGGCGACGGGGTCGATAACCGTCAACGCCCTGCACCTGACCCTGACCGACGGCACCGACCTGCTCGTCTCGAGCTCCCGGGCGGGGGTCACCGCCGGCAGCTCGAACTGCGCCTCCTTCCGCCAGCCGACCACGGGCGGAGGTTGGATCATCGGCCAGAGCACGGGCAAGGGGACCTTCGGACTCTCGGCCCGGCCCACGGCCAACGGCTTCCACGGCCACGTCGTCTACAAGGACCACGGCACCGGAACGAGGATCCACGGCCCGGTCACGCTGTACCAGGAGTTCGGGAACGGTGCGCTCCTGCAGGGTCCGGCGACGCAGAACGGCCAGTCCGTCGGCAACTTCATCGTCGAGATCCAGGACAACGGCGAGCCGGGCAACTCGGACACGTTCTCGATCACGACCGAGAGCATGCCGCCGCATGCAGCCGGAGGGCCGCTCCAGGGCGGCAACATCCAGATGCACAAGCCGTGCAAGTGAGTTTTCGGTAGCGGAGTACGGAACGGGGGTCGCTCCATGCGGCCCCCGTTGCGCGTCCGGCACCGGACGGGGCAAGATTGTGACCTGGAGAAATGATCCAATCGGACTATTGCCGACAAACCACCCGGTAAATACGGTTCCCGACACGAGGTAAGCAAGGTGCTACGACGTAAGCAAGGGTGCTACGAGGACTGGGAGGTCCACATGAAGCGACTGGTTGCGGCTGCGCTGGTGTGCGCGGTGGTCGGGGTGGTTGCGGCGACGCCTGCGGGCGCAGCGACCTACCCGCGGGCGCGAACGGTCTTGCCGACGGCCGGATTCGCGCTGACCGGTGACGGGACCGAGTACAGGAACTTCGACCTCCAGAACAACTACGTCACCACGAAGACGGCGGGACTGCCCTTCGAGGTGCGGACCGACTGGCAGTCGGGACGGCGCCTCTTCCTGAACATCACGAGCAACGCGAGCAACGTGAACTACCCGGCGATCTCGTACACCTGCGTGACGGGCCCCGAGGACCCGCTGAGGCCGACGAACAAGAACAGCCCGGCTCTCGGCTCCGCGTTCTACCTGTCGACGAACAGGCTGGTCGCGAACATCCAGTGCTACAACGCCGCCCACGACGCCGGCTACTTCGTCTCGTTCATCAACCCGCAGGACTGCATCACGGTGACGCAGAGCCCGTCGACGGACCCGCGTTTCGAAGGTGGCGACCACTACGTGATCGAGGGCCCGAACTGCACGGCGCACGTCTCGGTCCGGAGCGGGACGAAGCTGACGCAGATCAAGTCCGGCAGCGGGAAGAGCGCCAAGCCGGTCGTCTTCAACGTCCCGATCTACCTGGAGTTCGACAGCGAACCCGCCATATAGCAGCCCATAGTTAGCAGGAGGCCCGGGTCGAAGCCCGGGCCTCTTTTTTTTCGCGCGCCGCGGCTTCCCCCGCGAAAGCGTCACACGCCGGGCCTAGGGTGGGGCCATGCCCCTCCGCCGGACCTTGACGATCGACGGGCCGCTCGACCTGCGGCTGACCCTCCGCCCGCTGCGCCACGGCGGAGGCGACCCGACGGTCCGCCTCGCGCCTCGGGCCGCATGCCGCGCGACGCGGACGCCCGCGGGTTCGGCCACACTGTCGATAGCGGTGCGCCCGCCCGAGGTCGAGGTCGAGGCGTGGGGGCCGGGCGCGTCGTGGTGTCTCGACCGTGTGGACGGCCTCCTGGGGCTGCACGACGACCCCGATGCGTTCCGGCCGGCGGACGCGGTCGTGCGCGATCTGCACCGCCGGGCGCGCGGCCTGCGCATCGGTCGGTCGGGGGCCGTGACCGAGAGCATCGTCCCGGCGATCCTCGAGCAGAAGGTGACGAGCGAGGAGGCCCACCGCGCCTACCGGATGCTCGTGTGGGCGCACGGCGAGCCCGCACCCGGCCCCCTCGAGCTGCGCCTGCCTCCGCCACCCGGGCTTCTGGCCACGCTGCCGTACCACGCGTTCCACCGCTTCGGCGTCGAACGCCGGCGGGCCGACACGATCCGAAGGGCGTGCTCGTACGCGCACCGGCTCGAAGAGGCCGCGGGGCTGCCCGCGAACGAGGCGCGGCGGCGTCTCCTGGCGCTGCCCGGCGTCGGCCCGTGGACGGCCGCGGTCGTCGCGGGGGCCGCGTTCGGCGATCCGGACGCCGTCATCGTCGGCGACCTCCACCTCCCGCGGCTCGTGTCGTGGACGCTCGCGGGCGAGCCCGAGGGTGACGACGCGCGGATGATCGAGCTCCTCGAGCCGTACGCGGGCCAGCGGGCGCGGGTCGTCCGGCTGGTCGTCGCGCGGGGGAGCCGCCCGCCCGCGCATCACCCCCGCCGACGCATGCGTTCGATCGCCGCGATCTAGGCGTTACGCGCCCGGCGCGGCTACGTGCTCATCTCTGGAGCGTGGCCAACTTGGTCCCGGGGGCGGGAGCCGTGCCCGGGACGGCGAAAGGGCGAGGCATGAACGGCAACAAGAAGGTCCGCGGGGTCGTCGCCGCGGTAGCGCTGGTCACTGCGTTCGCGGCGGCTCCGTCGTCCGCGACCGGGTTCTCGAGCTCGAACGTCGAGTACGTCACGACGGTCCCGATCGAGGCCGGCGCGCCCACGGGGGCCCGCCTCGTAGGCGACTACCTCTACGTCGCGGGCGCCAAGAGCTTCTCGATCTACGACGTGTCCGACCCGGTCAACCCCGCGCTGCAGAGCATCACGCCCGTCGGGTTCCAGTTCGCCAACGAGGACGTCGACACGAACGGCGAGGTCCTGATCATGTCGGCCGACACCGGCGTCCTGAAGCTGTTCGTGTGGGACGTCACCGACAAGGCGAAGCCTGTCAAGCTCGCCGAGCTCGCGAACATGCGCGACCACAACTTCGCCTGCGTCCTCGACTGCACCTGGGCCTACGGCTCGCGCGGCACCATCGTCGACCTCCGGGACCCCGCGAGCCCGCGCGTCGCAGGGAGCTGGGGCGGCGGCGTCACCCCCGGCGACGGCTTCGACACGACCGAGGTGTCGCCCGGGATCGTCCTCGCGTCGACGCGGATCCTGCGGCTGCTCGACGCGCGGAAGAACCCGGCGCAGCCGAAGGTGCTCGCGAGCGCGACGACCCACGACAACCGGCTGCTCCACTCGAGCCGGTGGCCGCGCGGGGGCAAGGACCGGTTCGCCCTCGTACAGGAGGAGACGTTCGCCGAGGCGCAGTGTGACGAGGACTCGGGCACGTTCATGACGTGGGACACGCGCCGGTGGAGAAAGACCGGGACGTTCCGGCTCGTGGACTCGTATCGCACGACCGGGGGCACGTACGCGGACGGGAGCCCCGCCGCGAACGCTCTCGGCTGCACGGCGATGTGGTTCCAGGAGCACCCTCGCTTCAGGGACGGGGGCCTGGTGACCGCGGCGTGGTTCGAGCACGGCACGCGCTTCCTCGACGTCGCGTCGAACGGCCGCATCACGGAGGTGGGGCACTTCCTCCCGGCCGGCGGCTCGACGATCGCGAGCTACTGGATAACGGACGAGATCGTCTACTCCATCGACGTAGTGCGAGGGATCGACGTCCTGCGCTTCGACTCCGCTTCCTAGCCCAGCAGCACCTCGAACGCCTCCGCCCCGGCGTCGAGGCGCGCCGGCACCCCGAACGGGATCGTCATCATCGGGTCGGTGTGGCCGCAGTCGATGCCCGCCAGCACCGGGATCCCCGACGCCGCGGTCCGCTTCTCGACCACCTCCCACAGGACCTCGACGTCCTCGTCGCGGTAGCCCATCGGCCGTCCGAACAGCAGCCCCGTGCAGGCGTCGAAGACGCCGGCCTGCTCGAGGTCGGTGAGGTAGCCGTCGACGTGCGCCGGCGAGGGGGCCTCCTCGGACGTCTCCAGGAGGAAGATCGACCCCTCCGGGACGGACCAGTCGGCCGACCCGAACACGTGCCAGCAGACGGTCTCTAGGCACCCACCGGTGACGGGGCCCTCGGCGATGCCGCCGCGGATCGTCCGCCACCCCGGCGAAGGCTTCGTCACCCTCGGCCGGACGTCGGCCTTCAGGTCCCAGTCGAGGAACTCCTCCGTCCACTCGGTCGCCGGCTCGTACCGCAAGGGCGCGGTGCGGAACCAGGCCGCCCGCAGCCACCTGTCGGTGTAGGGGAGCGGCGCAGGGAACTCGCCGAGCTCGGGCACCAGCGCCGGGCCGTAGAACGTGGCGAGCCTGGAGCGCCGTCGGAACGCCCAGTGGAGCACCGAGACGTCGGAGTAACCCTGGAACACCTTCGGGTGCGACCCGATCAGGTCGAAGTCGAGGTGGGGGAGGATCTGGTTGCAGTGGTTGCCGCCGATCGCGCACAGGACGACGTCGACGTCGTCGTCGGAGAACGCCTCGTGGAGGTCCTCGGCCCTCGCCTCCGGCGGGGCCGACGCCCAGCCTTCGTTCCGGGCGGCGTTCGGCATCGCCCGGACCTCGAGCCCCAGCGAGCGGAGGTAGGCGGTCGCCCTCTCGGTGCGGTGCGGCCAGGCCCCGATCGCGCCGAACGACGGCGCCACCAGGGCCACCGTCGCTCCGGGCCGGACCGCGGGGGGGATCGTCGCTTCCACCGCGCCAGCCTATGAGGACGAATCGGGCATCCCGCTCACGGAGGGGAACAGGCCTACGGCGGCGAATCTAGGCCCCAGCACCTCGACTGGTCCCGTCATGTCCGTCTCCAGGGGGTCTTCTTGCTCGCCACCCGGTTCCGCACCCGCCACGTCGCAGCCCTTGCCGCCGTAGTCGCGCTCGTCGCGGCCGGGCTGCTCCAGGTGGTCTCGACCGCCGACGCCAAGCCCGACGGCTCCGCCGGCAAGGCGGTCGCCCACTACGCGGGCGGCAAGGTCATCCGTTCGGGGGCCGCCGCCGCGAACGCGCCCGAGGCGGCGCTGTACTACCCGGGCATCAACGCGCTCGAGCCGACGCTCGGCCTGAACAAGGACGGCGACGTGTTCTTCGTCGGGGTCCCCACCGCCGGCGCTGCGATCATGCGATCCACCGACCAGGGCAAGACCTGGGAGGACAAGTCCCCGAACCTGGCCGGCGTCAAGACCCACCCCGTGACGCTCGACCCCTACGTCTACGTCGACGAGTGGACGGGCCGCGTGTTCACGATCGACCTCACCGTCGCCTGCTCGTACAT
>DASQDO010000079.1:0-12880 GCA_035634135.1 Actinomycetota bacterium | reverse complement strand
GCGCCGATGCGGGGCATCGCGCGGCCCTCGCTATTTGTCAGACAAATGTCTGACAAATTCGGAGGGGGCTCGCGCGGCCCTCAGATAGGCTGCCTCGACTGACCGAACAGCTCCACGGCGGGCGCGCCGTTACCCGGGCTTTGAGGGCGCTCGGGGTCGAGCACCTCTTCACGCTCACCGGCGGCCACATCTTCCCGATCCTCGACGGCGCCCATCAGGACGGCATCCGCATCGTCGACACCCGCCACGAGCAGTCGGCAGCGTTCGCCGCCGAAGGATGGTCACGCCTCACTCGGAGTCTCGGTGTGTGTGCCGTCACCGCCGGGCCGGGCGTCACGAACGCCCTCAGCCCCCTCGCCCAGGCCGGGTTCAACGGCGCGCCGGTCCTGTGCCTCGCCGGGCGCGCGCCCGGCTTCCGCTGGGGGCAGGGGTCGCTACAGGAGATCGACCACGTCCCCATCGTCGAGCCGCTTGCAAAGGCGCGCACGGTGGCCTCGACCGAGGACGTCGCCGGAGACGTGTTCGCGGCCGCGCTCGCCGCGCTGACGCCGCCGCGGGGGCCGCAGTTCCTGGACTTCCCGCTCGAGGTGCTGTTCAACAACTGGAGTGGCGGCGACCTGACGGCTCCCGAGATCCCGGCCCCCGCCGCTCCCGACGTCGACGAGGTCGCCAGGCTCCTGAGCGAGGCCGAGCGGCCCGTATTGATCGCCGGGTCGAACGTGTGGCTCGACGGAGCCGAGACCGCGCTGCGGGACCTCGTCGAGACGGCAGAGCTCCCGACGTTCACGAACGGGCAGGGCCGCGGCTGTCTTCCGGCGGACCACCGGCTCTGCTTCTCGCGCAGCCGGAACCGCGCTTTCAAGGAAGCCGACCTCGTGGTCGTGGCCGGGACGTCGATGGACTTCCGTCTCGCCTTCGGGCAGGGGTTCGCGCCGGGGGCCAAGGTCGTGCACCTGGACTCGCACGCCGACCTGATCGCCCAGCACGTCGACCTCGCGGCCGGCGTCGGGGCGAACCTGAAAGCCTCGTTCGAAGCGATCGCCGCCGCGCTGTCGTCGCCGCCCGACACGAAGGCTTGGGCCGAGGCGCTGCGCGAGACCGAGGACGCGAAGCGCGACGCCGCGCAGGCCGACCTCAGGTCGTCGTCGCACCCGATCCACCCCCAGCGTGTGTACGGCGACCTCGTGCCGCTGCTCGATCGCGACGCGGTCGTGATCTGCGACGGCGGGGACTTCGCCTCGTTCGCCGGGCGTGAGATCCCGTCGTACGAAGGCGGTTGCTGGCTCGACACCGGGCCGTTCGGCTGCCTCGGCGTCGGCCCCGGCTATGCGATGGCGGCGCGGCTCGCGCATCCCGACCGCCAGGTCGTCGTCATGTACGGCGACGGCGCTATCGGGTTCTCGGGGATGGAGCTCGAGACGCTCGTGCGCCTGAAGCTGCCGGTCGTGTGCGTCGTCGGCAACAACGGCATCTGGGCCCTCGAGAAGTACCCGATGCAGGCGCTGTACGGGTACGACGTGGCCGCGGAGCTCCGCCCGGGCATCCGTTACGACAAGGTGATGGAGGCGTTCGGGGGCCGGGGTTTTTACGTCGAGGACCCCGACGACCTGACGCCCGCGCTGAAGGCGGCGTTCGACTCGGGCGAGCCGGCCGTCGTCAACGTGATCACGGACTCGTCCGTGGCCTACCCGCGGTCGTCGAACCTCGCGTGATGGAGGACCTGCTCGAAGCAGCGCTCGACGCCGCGGTGGCGGCGGGGGCCTCGTATGCCGACGTCCGTTCCGTCGAGTCCGCGTCGGAAGCGTTGTCGGTCCGAGGAGACGTCGTCGAGGCGCTGGAACGTTCCGACTCCGAAGGCTTCGGCGTGCGCGTCCTGGTCGACGGCGCGTGGGGCTTCGCGGCCTCGTACGACCTCGAGCAAGGCTCCGCCGCGTCGACGGCTCGCGCCGCGGTCGAGGTCGCACGGGCGACGGCGACGGCGCTGGAGAGCCCCGTCGAGCTCGTCCCCGAGCCCCCGCATCGCGCTACGTGGTCGTCGCCGTTGGAGGTCGACCCGTTCTCGGTGAGCCTCGAGGACAAGGTAGGGCTGCTGGCGTCGGCGACGCGGGCCATGTCGGTGTCTCCCGCGATCCGTGCGGCCCGCGGGACGATGGACGTGCTCAAGCAGCGCACGTTCTTCGTCTCTTCGGAGGGCGCGGCGATCGACCAGACCATCATCCATACGGGGGCCGGGATCGAGGCCACGGCGGTCGAGGGGTCGGAGGTGCAGACGCGGTCGTATCCCGGCTCGTTCCGGGGGCACCTCGAGGCCGGCGGCTACGAGATCGTCACGGCGATGGACCTCGAGGCGCACGCGCAGCAGACCGGCGAGGAGGCGGTCGCGCTGCTGTCGGCGCCGGACTGTCCCGCGGGTGACACCACGGTCGTGCTCGACGGCCACCAGGTGATGTTGCAGGTCCACGAGTCGGTCGGGCATCCGACCGAGCTCGACCGCGTCCTCGGGATGGAGGCCGCGTTCGCCGGGACGTCCTTCGTCGGGATCCCGGACCTGGGCTCGCTGCGGTACGGGTCCGAGCTCGTCAGCATCGTGTCCGACGCGACGACTCCGGGAGGGCTCGGCACGTTCGGCTACGACGACGAGGGTGTCGAGGCGCAGTGCGTCGACCTCGTGCGCGACGGAGTGCTGGTCGGGTTCCAGACGTCGCGCGAGACCGCGGCCGCCGCCGGCGCGGACCGCTCGAACGGGACGATGCGCGCGGAGGGGTGGGAGAACTTCCCGCTGATCAGGATGACGAACGTCAACCTGTTGCCGGGGGCCGGGTCGTTCGAGGACCTGCTCGCCGACGTCGACGACGGCATCTACATGGCGACCAACAAGTCGTGGTCGATCGACGACAAGCGCAAGAACTTCCAGTTCGGGTGCGAGATCGCGTGGGAGATCAAGAACGGCCGGCTCGGCCGGATGCTCCGCAACCCGCGCTACACCGGCATCACGCCGGTCTTCTGGGCGGGCTGCGACGCGATCGCGGGGCCGGACGAGTGGAGGATCTGGGGCACGCCGAACTGCGGCAAGGGTCAGCCCGGCCAGACGATGCGGGTCGGCCACGGGACGGCCCCCGCGCGCTTCCGCAACGTCTCGACCGGGACCTCGCAATGAGCGGCCTCCGCCTCGGCTTCGACGACGCGCGGGCCGCGGCGGAAGCGGTCCTCGGGCTGCCCGGCGCGGACGGCGTCGAGGTCACCGTGCACGCGTCGGCGAGCGGCGTCACGCGCTACGCGAACTCGCAGATCATCCAGGCGACCGAGCGGGACGAGCTGCGCGTCTACGTGCGGGTCGTCACCGAAGGGCGCCTCGCGACCGCGACGACGAACCAGCTCAGCCCGGAGCGCCTCGAGGGGGCTGCGCAGCACGCGCTCGAGGCTGCTCGGTCGTCGTTGCCCGACTCCGGCTTCACGGGCCTCGCCGACCCGGAGGTCGTGGGCAGGGCGGAGGCGATCGAGAGGGTCGACGCGCCGACGGTCGCTGCGTCGGCGACGGACCGGGCGGCTGCGGTGAAGGCGATCCTCGGGGCGGCGGGAGGCGGGAACGCGGCGGGCGTCGTCGAGACGGGCGTGCAGGCCTACGGTGTCTTCAACTCCCACGGCATCGCGTGCTTCGACTCGTATACGCGCGCGGTCGCGACGGCTCTCGTCGACGACGGCGAGGCCACGGGCTGGGGAGAGTGCTCGTCGCACGCGATCGGGGACCTCGACTGGCCCGCCGTCGGGGTGCTTGCCGCCGAGAAGGCCGCCGCGGGCCACGACGCCGGCGATGCCGAGCCGGGCGACTACGAGGTCGTGCTCGAGGCCCCCGCGGTCGCGACCATGCTCGACTACCTCTCCTACGTCGGGTTCGGCGCGAAGCAGGTGATCGACGGCGAGAGCTTCTTGTCGACCAGGACGGGCGACGAGGTGGCGGCCCCCTCGGTCACGATCGCCGACGACGCGTGGCACCCGCGCTCGGTAGGCATCGGGTTCGACTTCGAAGGCGTGCCGCGCCGCCGCGTCGACGTGATCGAGGACGGGGTCGCACGCGAGCCGGTGACCGACCTGCGGACGGCCGCCCAGATGGAGGTGACGCCGTCCGGCCACTACTCCGGCTCGAACGAGTGGGGGCCGTACGCGAGCAACGTCGTCCTCGAGGTGGGGGACCAGAGCTACGAGGACCTCGTCGGGGCCGTGGAAGACGGCTTGCTCGTGACGAGGTTCCACTACGTGAACGTCCTCGACCGGCCCTCGACGTTGCTCACGGGGATGACGCGCGACGGGACGTTTCGGATCCGGGACGGCCGGATCGCCGAGCCGGTGCGCAACCTCCGCTTCTCGCAGAGCGTCCTCGACACGCTGTCGTCCGTGCTCGGCGTCGGGCGGGACCTGCACGCGTTCGCCCCCGACTTCGCCTCGTTCGGCTCGACCGTCGCCCCGGCGATCAGGGTGGGGAGGTTCCACTTCTCGTCCGGCACCACCCATTGACGAGCTGGCACGAGGTCTGGCACGTCACGGTCCTCGCGGCGTCGCTGTTCGGGGGGGCCGCGGTGGCCCTCGTCTTGCTGGCGCCGCTGGTGTTCGAGACGGAGCCCGAGGGACTCGCCCGTGCCCGGCCCTATCTGCTCGGTTTGGGGGCGTTTGCGGGTCTTCTACTGGCCGTGGAATGGCTGGGCGTGCACTGAGGTTCCATATAATCGAGTCGCCCCAGCGCGGCCAGTCGGCTGGGCAAACCTAGGAGGTCCACCTTGTCCACCCAGGAACTGACCCAGAGCGAGATCGGCATCACCCCCTCGGCTGCCTCGAAGGTGACCGAGCTGCTCGAGCGTGAGGTCTCCGCCTCGCCGGAGGAGCACGCCGGCAAGGAGTACGCGCTCCGGATCGCCGTACAGCCCGGCGGCTGCGCGGGGCTCCGCTACGCGCTCTACTTCGACGACCGCAAGCTCGACGACGACAAGGTCGTCACGGCGCACGGCGTCGAGATCCGTGTCGACAAGATGAGCGCCCCGTACCTCGCGGGGGCCGAGGTCGACTACGTCGACGGGCTCCAGCAGTCGGGCTTCACGATCAACAACCCGAACGCGAAGGGCACCTGCGCCTGCGGCGACTCGGCGCAGTTCTAGACCGCCGGTAGGTTCGAGGCCCCGCTCGTGTGAGCGGGGCCTTTCCACGTCCGGCGCGGGCCGCCGCCGGCCCTAGGCGGCCCCCGTGTAGCGCAGGATGTCCAGCCCCCTGTGGAAGTCGATCGAGTACACGATCTCGTCGCTCATCCAGTAGGACGCCGAGGTCGACCCGCCTGCCGGCAGGAACCAGGCCGCCTCCTCTATCGAGCCGTCCCGGCCGATCTCGAGGATGCGCGTGCCGTGCTCGTAGTGCGCCAGCGCCACCAGGCCTCCGTCTCGGAACCCCGGGTGCTCGTCGAAGACGTGCGTCGAGCAACCGACGACGCTCGCCGGGGGTGAGCCGTCGGCGAGCGTGCCGTTGCCCAGCCGGAAGTGGTCGGCGACCGCGAACGTGCGGGTCTTGCGCCAACGCGACGCGTCCCAGGTCACGAACGCGGACGTCGTGTCGCTGCACTGCGGATTGAACGACGTCTCCTCGGAGCCGAGGATGAACCGGTCCTTCCCCTCACGCGGCCACAGCACGGTCCCCAGGTAGCCGGTCGTGCCGCTCGACGTCGCGTCGCCCATGGCGACGTGCCGCGGTTTCGTCACGCGCTCGCGCCCGTCCAGCAGCCTCATCGTCGGCATCGACGCCGTGAGCACACGGCCGGGAGCGACCTCGGTGACGTCGTGCCAGTACGAGAGCGAGGGCTCGCTCCAGTCACCGGCCACGGCCGGGTTAGCCGGGTCCCGCAGGTCGACGATCGTGCCGTGCGACCCGTACGCCCAGCGGCAGTCGAGGACGCACGTGAAGGTGTGGTCGGGGGTGCCGGCGAGCGTCGCGATCTCGGACGGGTCCGCGGGGTCGCTCACGTCGAACACGTGCAGCCGGTAGACGGGCGTCTGCTCGCCGATTATCAGGATCTCGCCGTTCGTGTCCATGCGCTCGGCGGGGAACTGGAAGCCGGTCGGGATCGTGCTCACGTGCACCGGGTTGAGAAGGTCCGTGACGTCGTAGATCGACAGCGCCTTCCACGACGTGAGGTAGAGGTGGTCGCCGACGCGCTTCGCCACCTGCGCGGCCCCCGCGTCGATCGGGATCGTCTTCACGTACTCGATCGGGCCGTTCGTGAGGCCTACGGCGCGGGCCGGCGGGGCCGGCACCGAGGCGGCGAGGAGCGCGGCGAGGGCGAGGATCGTGCGGGTTCGTCTCATGGCGGACCGATTGGATCGCCCGCCCTCGTTCCCCTTCCACCGACCCGGGCCAGAAAGCGCAAACCGGCGGCCCGAACGGGCGGGACCCCCTTGTAGCCGGTGCCCGTATCTGTTCTCGTATCCCCGAGGGGGATGATGAGCCGAACGCAAAGGCTGGGCGCGGCTGCGCTCGCGACGATCTTGTGTCTGTCCACGTCCGTGGCGGTCTCGTCGCGTCCGAAGGACCGCCCCTTCCGCGCCACGCGGCACTGGGAGGGTCAGTCCGTCGCCGAGGGCGACTACTTCGCGTGGCAGCAGATCTCGCGGGGCTCACCCAACCGCGCCGACCTCTTCCTGCGGAAACCGTCCGGCAAGGTCGTGAAGCTGAACCGCCCCGGGACGCAAGGGACGCTGGGTGCGATCGACGGCGACTCGCTCGTCTTCCAGGAGTTCCGCGGCCAGCCGGCGGTGTTCGGGGGGAACGGCTCCTCGCGGATCGTGCTCTACGACCTGAAGACGGGCAAGAAGACGCTCCCGCCGGTGGCGAACGGCAGCGAGTGGGAGTACTGGCCGACGATCAGGGGGCCGTGGATCTTCTTCGCTCAGCTCGACCACTTCGGCAGCAGGCACGTCATCGGCTACCACCGCCCCTCGGGCGCGGTCACCAGGGCCGACAGCTACGTCTCCTACCTGCAACCGGGACAGATCAACGCCGGGTTGTTCGCCTGGGTCCGCCAGGAGCCCGGCGCGGGACCGGCGAGCGTCCGTGTCCTCGACCTCGAGTCCTCGAGCTACGACGAGCTGCGCTCGCGCCGCTGGCAATGGGCCCCCTCGGTGGGTCCCCAGGGTGCCGTGTATGTCGTCGAGACCGGCAAGAAGTGCGGGTCCTCACCGGTGATCAAGCGCTATCCGCCCGCGCTCGAAGGCGGTATCGACCCCGTCGGCAAGGAGATCCTGCGCCTCCCCGAGGGCTTCGACTCGTCCTCGAGCTATGCGTTCACGAACCCGCAGGGCCACACCACCGTCCTGCACCAGCGCCTGAAGTGCGGCACCAAGTGGGGCAGCGACGTCTACCGGTTCACCGACACCGTCGGGCTGACCGTCACGAAGGACGGGTCCGGATCGGGCAGCGTGACCGGCGTGGACGTCGCGATCGACTGTGGCGACGACTGCACCGAGGTCGTCAGCGGCGGGACCTGGGTGACGCTCGACGCCGACGCGGAGCTCGGCTCGCACTTCGCCGGGTGGAGCGAGCAGTGCGCGGTCTCGAACGAAGACGAGGACACCTGCACGATCAGGCTCGACGACGCGCTGACGATCAACGCCACGTTCGACCTCGGCCCCTGACCGGGGGTCGCCGGGATCAGCTGGGCTTGCGCGACACCGTCTCGTCGTAGTGGACCTTCTCCTTGACGTGGGCGACCTTCAGGTTGCGGACCGTCCAGCGGACGGACCCCGTGAAGCTCGTCGCGTCGACCCCGTACGTCCGCTGCAGCACCATGTTGTCGACGATCCGCACGCGGGCCTGGTCGAGCTGGTGGAGCTTGATCCCCGACCCGAAGTGGAGCTCCTTGTCGAGGCCGAGCAGGTCGCGTTCGCCGGAGGTCTCGGGCCCGACGATGTAGTTGCCGGTGATGTCGACGTCGACGTCCACCGCCTCCTGGACGAGGATGCCGTGGGCCCCCCGCAGCAGCTCGGTCGAGGCGCGCTCGATCTTGATCTTGTTCCCGCGGATCTCGACGCTCCCGCGCTCTGTCGTCCAGTGGTTGTCGTCCGACGCGTTGAAGACGTCGACCGCGATGCCGGAGCCGATCAGCTTGTTGCCCGTCAGGTGGACCCGCGTGAAGTGGACGTGGGGGCAGTTGAGGTTCTTGTCGGTCTCCGACGCGGCCGTCCGGTCGTCGCCCGTGTGGGCGCGGTCGTAGTAGCGCAGCGCCCAGTCGTGGTCGGAGTGGAGCTCGTTGCCCGAGATGAAGACCTCGTGGTACCGGCGTGAGTGGTCGACGTGCGCGCTCCCGTGCTCGTGGGTCGGGATCCCCTCGGCGTCGTACGTCGCGTGGTGGTCGTGGCTGTGGTCGCCGTAGCGCGACCCGTGGTGGTGGCCGTGGAGCTTCACGTCCACGTAGCCGTAGATCGTGTTGTCGCGGAACCTGGCCCCGTTGAACCCGTCGAACTGGACCGCCTTGAACGAGGGCCGTTTCGCGAGCACGTGCTCGGTCCCCACGACGTTGCGCTCGAAGATCCCGTCGAAGTGACGCAGCTGGCCGACGAGCCCGAACGTGTTGTTGCCGATGTACCCGTCGGTCGCCGGCCCCGTCCGCTCGACGTTCTGGTTCACGCGGAGGTCGGCGACGTCGTTGCGGACGACGCGGACGCCCGGCCCGATCCAGTCGAGGACCATCTGGCCGGTCACGACGTTGTCCTGGATCGTCACCCACCGGTTCGTGTTGCGGATCACCAGCGACGGGACCTCCCAGTCGGAGATCACGTAGGGGTCGGCCTTGGTGCCGCTGCCGGCGCGCACGCCGTTCGCCGGGTTGAAGTCGGCCGCGGACTGGATCAGGATCGCGTCGCGGGCCACCCGCTCGCGGTCGGCCGCCTCCGCGGCCGACGCGGCCGCCGGGATCCCGGGAAGGGCCGCCAGTGCCAGAGCCACCGCCGCGCCGGCCGCCAGCCTCTTGCCTCGTCCACGCATAGTTCGCCTCCTCGTGCCCGAGCCCGCCGCTGCCCCCGTCGAACGACGGGTAGCAAGAGGCCCGGTCCGGGGATTGGGGACCGGGCCTCTTGCTCTTCTTCTTCGTCTACGCCCCTGCTCCTCCCGGGTAACGGAGGTCGGGGGCTGCCGGCCGCTACCCCCGGCGCTTCGGAGCGTTCGCGACCGTCGAGTCCCAGTAGACGTCCTGGCCGACCTCGTTCGCCGTGAGCTCCTGGATCGTCCAGTTGACGGTCTCCGTGAAGTCGTAGGCCCTGATCCCGTACGCGGCCCGGGTGACGGCGTTGCCCGACAGGAGAAGGTCGCCCTTGTCGAAGTTCTGGAGGTTGATCCCGGCGACCTCCGACTCACCCGTGAGGTCGGTCAACGCGTCTCCCGCCTCGGGGCCGGTGATCGTGTTGTCGAGGATCCGCAGCGTGATCTCCTGAGCCTGCGAGACGTCGATCCCGTTGCGCGGGAACCCGAACCGCTGCGTCGCGTCCTTGGTCCGGTGCAGGACGATCTTGTTGTCGCTGATCTCCATCAGGCCCCGGCCGATCTGCTTGTGCAGGGTGTCCTTGGCGTTAAAGACGTCGACGTACAGGCCGGCGCCGACGAGCTCGTTGTCGTGGATGAAGACCTTCGTGTAGTGGATGTGCGGGTCGTTGAGGGTCTCCTCGGTCTCGGACGCCGCCGTGCGGTCGTTGGCCGAGTGGTTCGTGTCGAGGTACCCCAGCGCGTAGTAGTGGTCGGCGTAGATCTTGTTGCCGTAGATGTGGACCTGGTGGTAGCGGACCGTGTGGTCCATGTCGCCGTGGTCCTCGTGGGCGGCGGGGGAGTCACCGTGGTAGTGGCTCTGCTCGGCGAAGCCCGAGCTGTGGTGGTGCCCGTGGAGGCGGGCGTCCATGTAGCCGTAGATCGTGTTGTTACGGAAGATCGACCCGTTGAAGCCGTCGAAGTTCACCGCGCGCGTGTCGGTGATGAAGGGGAGGTTCATGCCCTCCTTCACGCCGACGACGTTGTTCTGGAAGATGCCGTCGAAGTGGCGGAGCTGGCCGACGATCCCGAACTTGTTGTTCTCGATGACGCCGCTCGTCGGGTCCCCGGTGCGCGTGCGGTTCTGGTTCACGCGGAGGTCGCCGACGTCGTTGTTGCGGACCTCGATGCCGCCGCCGATCCAGTCGAGGACGAGGGTGTCGACGACGTTGTCCCGGATGACGACGTGGGCGTCGGTGTCGCTGATCTGGATGGAGGAGACGTCCCAGTTCGCGATCACGAACGGGTCGGAGGCCGAGCCCGAGCCGGCGCGTACGCCGTTCGCCGGGTTGAAGTCCTTCAGCTCGTCGATGAAGATGCTGTCGCGGGCCTGCTTCTGCTTGCCCGACCGCTTCGTGGCCGCGCCCGCCGCAGCCGGGAACACCATCACCATCAGCAGGAGCGCAAGGGCTCCTGCGAGGTACGTCTTGCGGGTCGTAGCGAACCGCATCAGCTTCCTCCTTCTCCTTGGCCGCCTGCCCCATTCGAGGTGGTTTGGGGCGTTGTCCTATCTCCGTCTACGCCGGTGGCCGGAGGAGGTAACCGAGCCGGGGGAAACGTCTCCCCAAGGGCACTAAGGTGTGCCCAGCGCGGGGGAGCCGGCCACGGATGGCCGGCTGAGAGGGCTTCGGCCGACCCCTCGAACCTGATCAGGCTCGCACCTGCGAAGGGAGACGCAATAAATGAGTACCGTCGTGGACGACGCGGCCGCCGACTGGGGGATCGAGCCCGTCCCCCCCGGCCACCGGACGCTCTCGGGGTTCGACCTAGCGGTCCTGTGGGGCGATCTCGGCGTCGGGCTCCTCGTCCTCGTGACGGGGGCCCTGCTCGTCCCCGGCCTCGGGTTCGGCGCGGCCGCGGCCGCGATCGTCCTCGGGTCGGTGATCGGCGTCGCTCTGCTGGCCGCCGCCGGAGCCGCGGGGGCCGAGCACGGCGTCACCTCGATGGTGCTGTTCCGGCCCGTCCTCGGCGTGCGGGGGTCGTGGATCCCCAGCGCCCTGAACGCGGTCCAGCTCGTCGGGTGGACGGCGGTCGAGCTGTGGGCGATGTCGTTCGTCGCCGACCTCGTCTCGCAGCGCGTCTTCGGATGGTCGTCCCGGGGGCTGTGGCTCGCGGCCGCGACCGTGGTGTGCACCGCGCTCGCGCTGTGGGGACCGCTGGGCGTGACGCGGATCTGGATGAAGAGGTTCGCCGCGTGGGTCGCGGGCGCGATCTGCGTCCTCGTGACGATCGCGGTGCTCACGACCGACGGGCTGTCCGCCGCTTTGGCGCGGCCCGGCGCGGGCGGCTTCCCCACGTTCGGCCTCGCGCTCGACCTCGTGATCGCGATGCCGGTGTCGTGGCTGCCGCTCGTCGCCGACTACACGCGCTTCGGCAGGAGGCCGCGCGCCGCGTTCGGCGGGACGTTCGCGGGATACCTCGTCGCGAACGTGTGGCTCTATCTGCTCGGCGTGCTGCTCGTGCTCGGCCCGGGGGCCGAGCCCTCGCCAGCCGGGATCGCGACCGGCGTGCTCGCGGTCGCGGGTGGATCGCTCGCCGGGCTGCTGTTCCTCGCGGGGCTCCTCGCGGGCGAGACCGACGAGGCGTTCGCGGACGTGTACTCCGGAGCGCTCAGCTTGCGCAACATCTTCCCGGGGCTGTCGCGGACGGCCGCGACGATCGGCATCGCCGCGGTGTCGTGGGCCCTCGCAGCGTGGCTGACGATGGAGCGGTACGAGAGCTTCCTGTTCCTGATCGGCTCGGTCTTCGTCCCGCTGTTCGGCATCCTCGTCGCCGACCACTTCGTGAAACGGCGCCGGCGGATCGTCGTCGAGGACCTCGACCGTGAGGGGGGACGTTACTGGTACTCGCGTGGGGTCAGGGGGGCCGCGCTGGGGCCGTGGCTCGCCGGGTTCGTCCTCTACCACTGGATCGCACCGAACGGCCCGGCGTGGTGGCTGGCGTGGACCGAGTCGCTCCTGGGTACGCCTCTGTCGGCGCGATGGCCGTGGCTCAGCGCGTCGGTGGCTTCGTTCGCGGTCGCGTTCCTCGTGACGTTGACCTTGCGCGGCCCCCGAGCGGACGACGACGCTCGACTATCATGAACCGCACAGACCCGACGAGAGGGAGCTCATGAAGATCGAAGCGACGTGCGACACGTGCGAGCGGACGTTCCTGCTCACGCAGATCGGTCCCGACTCCGACGCGCCCGGCCGCTGCCCCTTCTGCGGAGCTCGCTTCGCGCGGCATTATTCAACCGTTCTCGCCGAGACCGTGCGCGAGGCCGAGAACGCGGCCCAGCGCTTCACCTCGATCCTCGGGCGTCTCCAGTCGATGGAGACCGGCTTCGACATCCACTTCGAACGCATGCTGCGGTCGCTCGACGAATCCGTCCGCTCGCACGCGCAGCAGACCTCCGGCTGACCCGGCGCACATGCCGCCCACACGCGGGATCCTCGTGGTCAGCGACGACCCGGCGCTGCAGCTCGAGGCGCGCTTCGCGTTCCCCGACGACTTCGACGTCGTCGTAGTCGAAGACGCGCGCGAGGGCTCACGCGAGCTGTCGGCGTGGACTCCGGCCGCCGTCGTCGTCGACCTCCTGGTGGGGAGCGCGGGAGGTTTCGCGCTCGGCCGCGACATGTCGCAGGACCCGCGTCTCGCGGACGTCCCGATGCTCATGCTGATCGACCGCCGGCAGGACGAGTGGCTCGCGCGGGAAGCGGGCGCCGCCGCGGTCCGAACCAAGCCGATCGACACGGCCGAGCTCGTCGAGAGCACCCTCGATCTGGTGGGGGAGAACGCAAAGTAGCAGGTCAGGCCTATTGCACCGGGTAAATTACATGCTTAGAATCAC
>DASQDO010000078.1:0-2828 GCA_035634135.1 Actinomycetota bacterium | reverse complement strand
TGTTCTTCGTGCGTCGCGAGAGGACCTGGATCACGCGCCTGATCTCGTCGTCGCGGCCGATGACCGGGTCGAGCTTGCCGCGCCGGGCCGCGTCGGTGAGGTCGCGTCCGAAGCGCTCGAGCGCCTGGTACGTCTCCTCGGGGTTCTGGTCGGTCACGCGCTGGGACCCGCGGATCTCCTTCAGCGCGTTCAGCACGCGGGCGCGGTCGACGCCGGCCTCCGTCAGCGCGCGGCCTGCTTCGTCGCGCGAGTCCAAGAACGCGAGCAGGACGTGCTCGGTCGACACGTAGGCGTCGCCGAGCGTCTCGGCCTCCGCTGCGGCGGCGTCGAGCAGGTCCGACACCTCTTGCGACAGGTAAGGCTGTGAGCCGCCGTAGACCTTCGGGAGCCGGTCGAGCGATCCCTGGAGCCGCGCCGCGATCGACCGGGGCGCCACGCCGAGCTTGTGCAGCAGCGGGTAGACGACGCCCTCGGGATCGGCGAGGAGCGCGGCCATGACGTGGGCCGGCGTCACCTGCTGGTGGTTGGCGTCGCCGGCGAGCTTCTGTGCGGCGACGAGGGCCTGCTGGGTCTTGATCGTGAGCTTTTCGTGGTCCATGGGTTTCTCCGACAGGAGATGACTATCCGCCTAGTATGAAAGTTGAGTGCCATATAGTCAACTTTCGGAGAGGCCTCGGGATTCCCGGCGCCGGCTCTCGCCCTGCGTCCCCCTAGCGGTTGGTGTCAGACATGTCGCCGACGGTTGTGTGCGTGTGGCCCGCCGACGCTTTCGCCAGGCCTCGCCCTACTCTGAACTCGTCTCTGGCAACCGCGGACGAGGAGGCCCGATGCAGTACAGGACGGCTTTGGTCGGCAACGTGTCGAACAGGTGGACGAAGAGGGGGGCGGAGCAGGAGATGAACCAGCTGACGGCCACCATCAACTCCTTCGGACAAGGCTCGCGGCTCCACTCGGTTCAACCGATCCCGGTCTTCAACATCGCGGGCAACCAGACGGGGATCACTCTCCTCGCCGTGTACGAAGACGACTGAGAACGCGTCGCCGCTACGCGAGGGGGTGGCGGGGGCCGTCCAGCTCGGCCGTGGTGCGGCGCTCCCGGAGGTCTACGGGCTTGGTCGGCGAGAAGTGGCTGTCCAGGTCCCGGCGGTCCAGGCTCTCCTTCTCCAGCAGGACCTCCGCCAGCACGTCCAGGTCGTGGCGGTGGGCGTTCAGGATCTCGCGGGCCTTGCCCTGGCCCTCCTGCAGGATCGCCTTCACCTCGCGGTCGATCGCGGTCTCGGTCTCCTCGCTCACGTCGTCCGTGCGTCTCCACGCGGACGCCAGGAAGCGCGCGCCGTCGCCCGCGAGGTTGACCGGGCCGACCTTCTCGGACATGCCGAACTCCGTCACCATGCGGCGGGCGATCTCGGTCGCCTTCTTGAGGTCGTCGTGCGCGCCGGTGGTCGCGTAGCCGAACACGATCTCCTCCGCGCTCCGGCCCCCGAGCAGCACCGCGATGCGGTCGCGCAGCTCGGGCTCGGACATCAGGTAGCGCTCCTCGTCGGGGAGCTGCTGCGTGTAGCCGAGCGCGCCGATCCCGCGCGGGATGATCGAGACGCGGTGGACCGGGTCGGCGTGCTCCACGAACCGGGCCACGAGCGCGTGGCCTAGCTCGTGGTAGGCGACGAGCCTGCGCTCGTTGTCCGTCAGCACCTGCGAGCGCCGTTCGAGCCCGGCGACGACACGGTCGATCGCCTCCTCCAGGTCACGCATGTCGACGACCTCGCGGCTGCGGCGCGCCGCCAGCAGCGCGCCCTCGTTGATCACGTTCGCGAGCTGCGCCCCGGAGAAGCCCGGCGTGCGGCGCGCGAGCGTGCGCAGGTCGACGTCGGGCGCGAGGCGGACCCGCTTCGCGTGGATCTCGAGGATTTCCCGGCGCCCGCCGATGTCGGGCAGGTTCACCTGGATCTGGCGGTCGAAGCGGCCGGGCCGGAGCAGGGCCTGGTCCAGGACCTCCGGCCGGTTCGACGCGGCGACGATGATCACGCCGCTGTTGGGCTCGAAGCCGTCCATCTCGGTGAGCAGCTGCTGCAGGGTCTGCTCCTGCTCCTGGTGCGCGCCGAGCTGGTTGCCGGCCGCACCCGCGCGCGACTGACCGATCGCGTCGATCTCGTCGATGCAGATGATCGCGGGAGCGCGGCCGCGCGCTTGCTCGAAGAGGTCGCGGACGCGAGCCGCGCCGAGGCCGACGAACATCTCGATGAACTCCGACGCGGAGATGTAGAAGAACGGGACGCCGGCCTCACCGGCGACCGCCCGGGCGAGCAGCGTCTTCCCGGTGCCGGGCGGGCCCACGAGCAGCACGCCCTTGGGGATGCGCGCACCGATCTTCTCGTACTTCCCGGGACGCTTGAGGTAGTCGACGAGCTCGACGAGCTCCGCTTCGACCTCGTCCACGCCCGCGACGTCGGCGAACGTCGTCTTCATGTCGGTGCGGTCGTAGAGCTTCGCCTTGTTCTTGCCGAGCGACAGCGGCCCGCCTGCACCGCCCATCTGCTTGCGGATGCGGCGCATGAACAGGTAGTAGAGACCGCCGATCAGCGCCAGCGGGAAGATCCACGCGAACAGGAACGCGGTCCACGCGCTCGGCTGGCGTCCGGTGACGTCGACCTCGGCCTTCTCGAGCCGGCCGACGATCGCGTTCGCCTCGTAGTTCGGCGGGATCGTCGTCGTGAACTGGCGGGGGTCCTCGCCGCGCTCCTCGATCGTGCCGGAGACGCTCGTCTCGGAGACGCTGGCCTCGGTGATCTTTCCGTCCTCGGCGAGCTCGAACAGCCGCGTGAACGAGA
>DASQDO010000077.1:0-6270 GCA_035634135.1 Actinomycetota bacterium | reverse complement strand
CGCGGGCCACGGCCGGAGAGTGCAACGTCCCGTTCGTGAACGTCCGCATCGAAGACGTCCTCGACCCCTACATGGGGATGAGCGAGCGCAAGCTCCACTCCGCGTTCCAGTTCGCGCGGGCGTCGGCCCCCTGCGTGTTGTTCCTCGACGAGATCGACGGGCTCGGGTTCGCGCGCAGCCGGCACGTCTCGGCCACCTCGCGCACGCTCGTCGACCTCCTGCTGCAGGAGCTGGATGCGATCGGCGCCGAGAACGACGACCTGCTGATCCTCGCCGCGACGAACGCGCCGTGGGACGTCGACGAGGCCCTGCTGCGCCCGGGCCGGTTCGACCGTCGCATCTTCGTCCCGCCGCCCGACGAGGAGGCGCGCCGGCACATCTTCGAGGTCGTGTCCGAACGGGTCCCGAACCGGTCGCTCGACGCTCGAGGGTTAGCGAAACGGACCCCGCTGTACAGCGGTGCCGACATCCGCGCGCTGATCGAGCGAGCGACCGACGCGGTGATCGACGAGGCCCTGGACGGCGGAGGCGAGCCGCCGCTCGAGACCCGGCACCTCGAAGCCGTGATGCCGGCGATCCACCCGACGACGCTCGAATGGCTGGAACGGGCGCGGCACTACGTGGAGTTCGCGAACCAGGGGGGCCGGTACTCGGAGATAGAGACGTACCTGAAACGGCGCGACGTACAGCGCCAGCTAGGCAAACGCTAGCCCGAGCGCTTCAGCTTGCCGTGTCGCTTCGCGTATAGCTCGCCCCTCCTGAAGACCCATATCCCCAGCGGGATCGACACGATCCCGATGATCGTCAGCGCCACCAGCTCGGCCCCCAGGCTCCCCAGGCCCGCTCCGTCCAGCACCGCCGCCCGGATGCCTTCCAGCGCGTACGTCGCGGGCGAGATCGTCGCCAGCCACTGCATCGGCTCCGGCAGCACCTCGACGCTGTAGTACACGCCCGACACCACGAGCAGCATCCCCTGTGCGATGAAGCCGAGCTGCGACCCCTTCTCCGGCGAGATCAGCGGCAGCACCGCGGTCATCATCCCGATGCCGATGAACGAGATCGACGCGACCGCGAGCACCACGAGGGCCGCGACGAAGTCCGCGTCCGGGAACCGCAGGTCGAAGAAGAACGCGATCACGCCGAACAGCAGCGCGGCCCGCAAGACCCCGTAGACGACCGCGAACACGCCCATGCCAGAGAGGTGCGTCGCCCGCGACAGCGGCGCCATGAACGTGTACTCGATCGTGCCCTCCCACCGCTCCCACGCGACGGTCTCGGTCAGGATCTCGAAGATGATCCCGAGGTACGCCCAGATGACGCCGCCGATGAGCAGGATGGCCGTCTGCCGGTTGACGTCGAGCTGACCGCCGGACGCCTCGACGCCGCGTGCGATGAACACGATCGTGAGCGTGTTCGCGACCGTCCAGAAGAAGAACGCGACCTCCCACAGCGCGTAGCGCTTGATGAGGTAGGCGTTTCGCTCGACGACGCCGCCGAGCCCGACGAGCTCGGCACGCAGCGTCGACGCGGCCCCCCTCATTCGTCGTCCTCCGGCGCGCTCTCCTCTTCGGCCAGCTTCTTGCCGGTGGCGGCGAAGAACGCCTCCTCCAGCGAGGCCGAGCCGTAGCGCGCCTTCAGCCGGTCCGCCGGCTCGAGCGCGAGAAGCCTCCCGGCGTGGAGTATCCCGACGCGATCGGCGAGGGCCTCTGCCTCGGCGAGGTCGTGCGTGCACAGAAGGATCGTCGCGTCGTGCGCGGCACGAACGTCCCGGATGAAGTCCTGGACCTCGAGCTTCGAGCGCGGGTCGAGCCCGGTCGTCGGCTCGTCGAGCAGCAGCAGGACCGGCGACGTCAGCAGCGCCCGCGCGAGCGCGACCTTCTGCTGCATCCCGCGCGACAGGTTCTCCATCGGCTCGGTGCGCCGGCTCGACGGGAAGCCGACGTGGTCGAGGATGCGCGGCACCTGCGGGCGCGTCTGCGACGGCGTCATCCCGTAGAACCGGGCCGCGTAGTTGAGGTTCTCGACCGCCGACATCTTCTTGAAGAACGACGCCTCGACCGAGACCCGGTTCACCAGACGCCGGATCGGCCGCGGGTCGTCGAACACGTCGTGCCCGAAGACACGAGCGGTCCCCCCGTCGGCGAGCAAGAGCGTCGACAGCAACCGGACGAGCGTCGACTTGCCCGACCCGTTCTGACCGAGGATCGCGACGCATTCACCGCGGGCTATCTCGAACGAGACGTCGTGCAGGGCAGGAACGCGACGGCGTTTGAACCGTCCCTTACGACGGTCGCGCCGGTAGAACTCCTTGCGCAGGTTCGAGACCTCTACGGCCGGCGTGGGGTCGTTCGAAGGGACGGCAGGGACGACGGCGGGTGCAACGGTGGACATGGGGTGACTCCTCGGGAGATCGACGGACCGCGTGAAGGAAGGCGCCCGTGGGAGGTCCACGAGGCGCGGGGGCGGGAGGTCAGCCGAGGAGCAACATCAGAGCCCCAGTGTATGCGCGCGGAAGGGGCCCTCGCTCCGCTTACGAGCGAGGGCCCCTTCCCGGCGGGCAGCTAGGCGGCCCGGGCCCTGTCCTCGAGGACCAGGTCACGGAATCGGTGGTACATGACCGAGCAGCCGAGGAAGATCGCACCGAGCCCCATGAAGACGACCGTGCGGTAAAGCGTGTCGAGCATCCACACGTCGTGCAGCACGAGCTTTGCCGCCGTCACCCCGAAGATGCCGAGCGCGAGGAACCTCGCTCCGGCGACCCGGGCCGCGATCCCGACGCCGAGCAACGCCGCCGCGTACAGGCCCCAGATCGCGTTCAGCGCGAAGTGGAGCGACTGCCCCGCGCGGCCCCCGTCGAAGGGACCGAAGTACGCGACCGCCTCCAGGCTCAGCCACACGAGCGTCATCATCGAGGCGACGACCGCCAGCGCTCCGAACAGCAGGCGCTCGTCCTCGCGGGAGACGTTGCGCAACCCGAAGGCCGCGACGTAGAGCGCCGAGATGTGGACGACGAACGCAGCGGACTCCGGCGAGACCAGCACCCGCGCGGGCTCGTAGAACCCCGGCGTCCCGAACAGCCCCACGAGGTACACGAGCGAGAGGCCCAGCAGGAGATACCCAGGGATGCGCGCCGTCGTGAGCGTCGAACGGTCGGCGACCTGGATCATCCCGGCCCCCAGCACGGCCCACGCCGCGGGGACCGCGAACGCCTCGATCTCGACGGGCACCCACACGCTGAGGAGCAGCGCGGCCGACGCAAGCGCGGCCCCCGCGACGGGGTCGTCGGCGTCGCGGCCCCGGATGACGAGGCCCGCGACGAGGTTCACGCCGGCCGCGACGAGGATCACCGGGCCGCGCAGCGCGTCTGCCGTCGCCCATGCGGTCCCGTCCTCCGCCAGCAGCGCCATCGCCGTCATGACGTAGATCCCGCAGTTGGCGAGCATGAGGAAGACCGACGAAGCCTGCGAGCCGTCGCTGCGTCCCACCCGGCGGGCGACGGTCAGCGCGGAGAACATGAAGAAGTAGACGGTTGCGTACGCGAGCACGAGGCCGGTCGGTGACTCGTCACCACCGAGCTCGGCGAAGACCGTCGCCGTCAGCCCGCCGACCAACAGGAAGAGCCAGGTGGCGCCGAACGCGATGTGATCCAGCACACGCCACCCCCGGACGTACGCGAGGCCGAGGACGACGCAGTCGAGGATCACGACGTAGCCGAACAGCGCGGACGGCCTGTCGAAGCCCTCGCCGATGAGCAGCGCGTTGCCGAAGCCCCCGACGGTCGAGAGCACCGCGAGCGCGCAGGAGTCGTGTCTCAAAGCGAGGTATCCGCCGACGGCGGCGACTGCGGTGAGCCCGGCGAACGCTTCGATCCCGGTCACGATCCCGTACAGCTGGAACGCGGCCCAGATCGACAGGTACAGCATTGCGATGCCGCCTCCGCTGACCGCCTGGGTGAGGCGCGGCCAGCCGTGCCGCTCGGACCACTCACCCCACGCGATCAGGCCGAAGCCCGCGAGGATGCCGAGGAGCACGCGGGTCCCCGGTCCGATGAACCCTTCGTCCATGCCGTACTTGAAGCCGAAGCCGGCGCCGACGAGCAGGGCCAGCGCGCCGAGGCGCGCGAACCACGCGCCGAGGAAGCTCGCCTCGACCTCCGAGTCGTGCGGGTCGAAGCGCGGATCGAAGTCCTGAGCTGCAGCCATGTCCGTTACCTCCTGTGCCGTAGGGGCTCGTGGTCTCACCTTCGGCCAGGGGGCTCTGCAGGACTATCCGCCCTCGTCACCAAACCGGGGGCGGGAATTGCTCAGGTTTCCTGGGTACTTCCGGCACGGCGGAACGGAAAAAGAAAAGGCGCGGGGCCCGCGACCCCGCGCCTTTCTCAGCCAGGCGTTTCGGCTAGAGGCACTTCCCGAACAGGTAACAGATGAGGTTCTGGATGTCCTGGCACTTCTCCTGAGTGAACTTGTCGTTGCACGGGAACGCGTGGGCCGGCGTCGGCGCGACCATCGTCACCGCGGCCACGGCCGCCACCAGAGTCGTCGCCACCCGCATGCGCTTGTTCTTCACTTCGTCTCCTTCCGTCCGGTTCAACAGCGAGTCGAACTGCCGGGTCCCTTCTAGGCAAGGGCGCCGTTCCCTCCCCGGAGATGGCCGCCGGCGGCCAGAAGTTTTCGCGACCCGGACGGCCTTCGAGCGCGGCCGGATCGACGCCGGGCATTTGACCGCCCCGGCCCCCGTTGCCATGCTCGGCGGCCGAGGCATACAGGAGGGGTGAGCACGACGGTTACCAACCAGAACGAGGGAGCGGTCGACTTCCGCGCGCACGAGGGCCGGCGTAGCTCGCAGGCCGTCGGCAAAGCCGTCTTCGCCGAGGCCGCGGGGTCGGTCGACGCGTCGCTCGCCGCATCGATCGAGCGACAGAAGGACTGGCGCAAGACCTACCTGTCGCCGGTGCGCAAGCTGGTCGAGGCCGGGGCGAAGTCGGGCAAGGACGCGCTGAGGATCGCCTCGGAGGGCCTCGACGCCGTCCACCGCAACCTCGTGTTCGCACAGGGCGAGACCGAGACCACGCTGCTCGACGCCGTAGCCGGCGGCGGGCCCGAGACCTTCGACACCGGAACGGTGACCGGGAAGGGGACGCGGGGCCGTGAGGTCGTCGTCCCCTATCGGGGCACGGAGCTGCGCGGAGACTCGCTGCGCCGTCAGCTCGACACGTGGGTGAGCGCGGGCGTGATCGAGCGCTCGTGCGCGCAGGCCGTCACGTCGGTCGTCGAGAATCCGGAATGGCTCGACCTCTCGGGTCTCAGCTTCGTCCTACTGGGAGCGGCCGCCGAGATGGGCCCGCTGGAGGCGCTTACGAAGTGGGGGGCGGACGTCGTGGCGGTCGACCTCGACCGCCCCGCGGTGTGGGACCGGGTCCTCGGCTTTGCCACCGCGGGCGCCGGCACTCTCCGCTTCCCCGAGGAGCGCGGCAGGGCCGGAGCGGACCTGTTGTCGCAGACGCCTCGGATAGGCGCGTGGCTGCGGTCCGTCGAGGGCCCGCTCGTCGTCGGCACGTACGCGTATGCGGACGGCTCGACGTTCCTCAAGCTCGCCGGCGCGCTCGACGCGCTCACGGTCTCCTTGCAGCGGGGACGCGAGGACGTCTCGATCGCGTACCTCGCGACGCCCACCGACGTCTTCGCGGTCCCGGCCGAGGTCGTCGAGCGATCTCGGTCGCGACCGGCGTCTCCGTTCGGCCGCGCCGCGCGAGGGCTGACCCGCTCCAAGGTGTTCGCCGCGAACTATCCGTCGACCGTCGAGGGTGAAGGCGGGAGGAAGTGGGGCCTCGCCGACGCCCTGGTCCCGCAGCAGGGCCCCAACTACGCGCTGGCGAAGATGATGCAGCGCTGGCGTGCGATCACGGCCCGTGAGGAGGGGACGCTCGCGTCCGCGAACGTCGCCCCCGCGACGCGCACGCGCTCGGTGACGAAGAACAAGATCCTCGCCGCGGCCTACCGCGGTGCGCATGCGTTCGGTGTCGAGGTCTTCGAGCCCGAGACCAGCCGCGCGCTGATGGCCGCGCTGCTCGTTCACGACCTGCGTTCGCCGAAGGCGGCGGCCCGGCCCGAGACGCCGCTCGACCACCCGTACGACCTGTTCGTGGACGGGGCCGCGCACGGAGGCATGTGGACGGCGGCCTACGCGCCTCGGACGGTCCTGCCCCTGGCTGCGGCGCTGGGGGCCGTCAAGCGGAAGGAGAGCTAACCGCCGCGGGACCCGCCGGAGCCC
>DASQDO010000076.1:0-6097 GCA_035634135.1 Actinomycetota bacterium | reverse complement strand
CATCGCCAGCCTGACCTCGCTCGTCGCAGGTCTGACGCTCGCGGGCATGAGCCACCGCATCGACGAGGTCGACGGGCTGTTCGTGCTGATCCCGGTCTCGATCGGGATGCGCGGGAACATCTTCGGCGCGCTCGCGGCGCGCCTCGGGACGTCGATCCACACCGGTCTGTTCGAGGTGTCGCGCGCGCGCGAGGGCGCGCTCGTGCAGAACGTCTACGCCGCGACGCTGCTGACGGTCGCGACCTCCGTGACGATGGGGCTGCTCGCGCGCGCGATCGCGGGGCTCCTCGGCATCGAGACGGTCTCGGCCCTCGACTTCATCGTCGTCGCGCTCGTCGGTGGGTTGCTGTCGTCTGTCGTCGTGCTCGCCGTGACGATCTACGTGTCGATCACGTCGTACCGGCGCGGATGGGACCTCGACTCGGTCGGCGCACCGTTGATCACCGCGATCGGCGACGTGGTCACGCTTCCGTGCCTGCTGCTCGCGTCGTACCTCGTCCACGTCCGCGTCGTCACCGTGACGATCGGGATCGCAGCGCTCGTCGCGGGGGGCGCGTCGCTGTTCCTCGGATGGACGTCGTCGCGCTCGGTCGCGCGCCGGATCGTCCGCGAGAGCTTCCCCGTGCTGTGCATCGCGATCGTCCTCGACGTGCTCGCCGGCGCAGTGGTCGAGCCGCGCGTCGACGAGGTCTTCCTGAAGTTCTCCGCGTTCTTGATCATCGTTCCCGGCTTCCTCGAGAACACGGGCGCGCTCGGTGCGATCCTCGCGGCGCGGCTCGGGTCGAAGCTCCACCTCGGCGTCGTGACCCCGACCCGCCGCCCCGACCCCGCCGCGCTGCTCGACGGGATGATCGTCCTCGCCCTCGGCATCACGGTCTACGTCGTGACCGCGGTGGCGACGCTGGGGCTCGCGGAGGTCACGGGGGCCGGCTATCCGGGGGTGTTCAAGTTCGTCGCGGTCGTGATCTCCGGAGGGGTGCTGGCGACCTGCGTGGCGGCGGTCATCGGCTACTACGCCGCGACCACGACGTTCCGCTTCGGGTTCGACCCCGACAACCACACGATCCCGCTGGTCACGAGCGGGATGGACCTCATGGGAGTCATCTGCCTAGTGATCGCACTCGTCGTCTTCGGAGTAGCCTGACATGCGCACCAAAGGGGGAGTACGAGTGGATTCGGAAGGTCCGAGAACCGTCAAGGGGCTCCTGGCCGAGATCAAAGACTCGTCGGAGCTCATGGTCGACCTGGCCTACGCCGCCGTGTTCTTCGCGGACGCCGACCTCGCCAAGGAGGTCCGCAGGCTCGAGGACAGGATGTTCGACCACCTCCACCAGCTTCGGAAGCTCGCGATCCTGGCGGCACGCAGCCCCGAGGACGCGGAGCACATGGCCGGCGTCCTCGAGATCGCCTCGGCGGTCGAGAAGATCGCCGACGCGGCGGAGGACATCTCGCACGTCGTGTCGTCCGGCCTCGGCATCAACGACGACCTGCTGCGCGACCTTCGCCACTCCGACGAGATCGTCTCGCGCATCAAGGTGCGCGAAGGGTCGCGCTCGGTCGGTCAGTCGTTGCGCGAGCTCAACCTGCCGGTCGAGATCGGCATGTGGGTGATCGCATGCCGGCGCGGTGGCGACTGGGACTTCGACCCGGGGCCCGAGTACGTGATCGCGAGCGGGGACGTGCTGCTCGTGCGGGGGCCGGAAGACGGCGTGATCCTCGCGCGCGAGATCGCGGGCGCGCCGTCCTTGCCCGAGCCTCCCGAGCCGCCCGAGATCGTGATGTCGGACCTCGACCGCGCGGTGGACCTGCTCGTCGAGATGAAGAACTCCGCCGAGGTGGCGGTCGGGCTCGCGTACTCCGCGTTGCTGTTCAACGACCAGGCCCTCGCGGCCGAGGTGTCGAACCTCGAGGCCCGTTCGGACGCGATCCACGACGAGCTCGAGTCGTGGGTGCTCCGCAGCGCGCTCGAGGCGCGCAACCCCGACGAGCTGCGCGGCCTCCTGCGTCTTGCGAGCGCGTCCGAGACGATCTTCGACTCGGCCCGCGAGATGACGCGTCTGGTCGAAGCCGGTGAGGAGCTGCACCCGGTGATCGCCATGGCGCTCGTGGAATCCGACGAGTTCGGCCACGAGACGATCGTCGGCGCGGGATCGCCGGCCGACGGCAGGACGATCAAGGACCTCTGCGTCGAGACCGAGACCGGGATGTTCGTCCTCGCCGTCCAGCGGGGGCGCCGGTGGACCTACCGCCCGAAGCCGCGCTTCCAGTTCGAGGCCGGGGACCGGATCATCGCGATCGGGCCGGCCGAGGGCGGCGAGGAGCTGGACGAGCTCGTCGGGATGGAGCGGGAGCTCGCGGAGGCCTAAGCCGCCGTTCTGCGGGCATAGGTTGAAGACGTACCGACCCGCTTTCGCAGTCGCCTTTCGCAAAGGAGTGACGTGGCCAAGAAGACCCCGCAGCCGGACGGCTCGGTTCCCAAGAAACCGTCGCTCGCCCAGACGCTCGGCGCGATGGTCGCCGGCATCCTCGCGGTCAAGCTCGCGACGTTCATCGTGACGACGGTGTGGCGCCTCGCGACGAAAGAGGATCCGCCGCAGGTCGACCAGGACGTCCCGATAAAGAAGAAGGCAGCGTGGCTGGCATTGATGGGCGCCGCCACGGGGGCCGCGCGCCAGGCTGCGCGCGACGTGATCAAGCCGCCGACGTCCGGCCCCGCGTAACATCTCCGCCGCGCTCGTGCGTGGCCGTCTTCGTCCAGAACGCGTGTTTTTTACTTAACGCGAAGTGTGACTAGATTTGTAGTCAGCTTTGTCCATATGTGTGCACAAGCGTTGACCCTCGGGCAAATAAAGCGTCGTATGACTCCACGCAGGCAGGAGCTGGGCCAAGTGCCCAGAGGGGGAGTCGAGATGAAGAAGCGCTTGATGGCATTGGGGGCGGCGTCGGCCATGCTGCTCGTGTTCATGGCAGGGCCCGCGCACGCGGACCTCGCCGACAACACGTGGGGCCCGTTCGCCCGTTCTACCACCGGAGCCTCGGTGAGCAACTGCTGGCTCTACAGCTGGAAGGGCAACGTGCACGACCAGTACGGCCGTGTCGAGTGCAACCTCAAGGACACGATGGCCGACGGCGACGCGGTCTACGTCGAGTGGGTCCAGGACGGGTACGCGGCGATCTCGCTCTACAACCACGGCGGGAACGGCACCACGAAGTTCGTCGCAGACACTCGATACAACGGCGACGGGTCGTTCGGGACGCTGAAGTTCAGGGTGTGCCGCGACCAGGGGTTCCCGAGCTCGGACAACTGCTCCGACTGGGTCATCCGGCATCCCTAGGACACAGGGTTGATCTAATGGGCGTGGCGCTCATGAGCGCCACGCCCATTTTTCTCTTCTAGAGCGGACGGGGGCGGGGTGGACGACGAACAGCTGTTAGTGGCGAAGGATCTCTCGTTGACGTACGGCGCGACGCAGGCGCTGGTCAGTGCATCGATCACGGTACGGCCGGCCGAGGCCGTAGGAGTGATCGGGCCGAGCGGGTCGGGCAAGTCGTCGTTGCTCCATTGCCTTTCGGGGATCCTGCGCCCTAGCTCGGGATCGGTTCGGTTCCTCGGGAAGGCGCTGGAGGACTCGAGCGACGAAGAGCTGAGTCTCCTCCGGCGCACCGAGTTCGGGTTCGTCTTCCAGTTCGGCGACCTCGTCCCGGAGCTCTCCCTCGTCGAGAACGTCGCTCTGCCGCTGCGCTTCTCTTCGGTCAAGAAGAAGAAGGCCGAAGGGCAGGCTCTCGAGGTGCTGGACGAGCTCGCGATCGGAGACCTCGCAGCGCGGCGTCCGTCGCAGGTCTCCGGCGGTGAGATGCAGCGAGCCGCTATCGCGCGCAGCCTCGTCCACGAGCCAAGGATCGTGTTCGCCGACGAGCCGACGGGTGCGCTCGACTCGGCTACCGGCGAGCAGGTCCTCGAAGTGATCCTCGACAGGACGCGGGCTCGCGGCG
Organism: Actinomycetota bacterium; assembly: GCA_035634135.1. Lineage (GTDB taxonomy): Bacteria > Actinomycetota > CADDZG01 > CADDZG01 > WHSQ01 > JALZEG01. The sequence continues at coordinate 2,104 of DASQDO010000076.1, read as the reverse complement.
CGAGCCTCGTCCTGGTGACTCACGATCGCACGGTGGCAGCTCGCGCCGACCGAATCGTCGAGGTCCGCGACGGGCGGACCGTCGGCCTCGGGGCGGTCAAGTCCGCCGGGTCCTCGAGCAGGTGATCCGGCATCTGCTGTTCGGCGCGCGACTAGGGCTACTCGGAGATCGCCGGAGCCGTACTCGTACCGGTTTGATGTCGATCGGGATCACCGTCAGCGTGCTCGTCCTCCTGGCGGTCGCGAGCGTCCCGAAGATGATGTCGGCCCGCGACGACCGGCTCCTGCAGCGTCAACCGATCGCAGCGTCCGGGACGCCCTCCTTCCTCTACGCCAAGACGACGGACTGGTGGGAAGGGCGAACGATCGCGCGCGTGAACGTCGCTCGTCTCCGAGGGGAGGCTCGTCCTCCCGGGGTGTCCGAGCTCCCGAACACCGGTGAGGCGTTCGTATCGCCCGCGTTGAAGCAGCTGATCGAGTCGGACGAGACGGGGGTGTTGGGCCGTCGCTACGGTCGGAGCGCGGGGACGATCGGGGAGCCGGGGCTGGCGTCTCCCGACGAGCTAATCGGATACGTCGGCGTCGACGCGTCCACTCTGCGCCGAAACGACGGAGCGTTCGTGGCGGGAGACGCCTTCGGTCCGAGCGAAGGGGGCCTCGCGGCGATCTCCGACGAGCGCATCAACCCGACGTCGACGACCGCGGCGATCGGCGTGCTGCTCGTCGCGATGCTCGTCGTCTTCCTCTCGGTGTGCGTTCGGCTGTCGTCGGTATCGCAAGAGCGGCGTCTGTCGGCGATGAGGCTCGCCGGCGCGTCGGCGAACCAGGCCCGCATCGTCCTGGCGGGCGAGTTGATGCTCGCGACGGTCGGGGGCGCACTGCTGGGGCTCGTCGCATATCTCGCGCTCGCGGCGATGTCCGAAGGCTGGCACGTAGGCAGCGCGACGTGGTTCGCCGAGGACGTCCGGCCCGGGTTCGCGAGCGCGGTCGTCCTTATAGGAGTTCCCTTCCTCGGACACGTCGTGGCTCAGGCGGGCGCACGAAGGTCCATCCGGGACGCGTTCCACGTTCGCAGGGACACGCGTCAGGGTGTCGCTTCGACGTGGAGGCTGGTCCCCGGTCTGGTGGGCCTGACCGCGCTGGCCGTCGTGGTCAGCGACTCGTTGCGTCCGTCGGGTTGGGGCGCGAACGAGATCCAGACCGTGAACCTCAGCGCGATCGTCTTGTGTGTCGTCGGATTCCCTCTCGCGCTCCCGGTCGTCTTCCGGCTCCTGGCGACGGCGCTGGCGCGCAGCGGGTACGTGCCGCTGCATCTCGCGGCCAGACGGCTCGGACACGAGCCGAGCAGTGCCACGAGGGTCGCGGTGGGAGCAGGGGTTGCGGTTCTGATCGTCGGCGTCGTGGGCAGCTACGTCGCAGACATAGCCGCGGCCGATACCGAGTTCTTGAGCCGGCGCGACCTCGCGGCGCGGGCAGGTCTCGTCCGCGTCGACGCGGCCCTCTCCGAGCGCCACGTCAACGAGCTCGGCAACGTCACGGGTGTGGACTCCGCGGTCGGCCTCGAGCTGATGCGGATCGTCAGACAGCCGCCGTCGCCGGTCGAGGAGCTCGCCTGGGTCGTCGATTGCGACGACGCGGCGCGCCTTCTCGGCGGTAAAGACGCCAACCCCGATTGCCCCGACGGCGTCGTGAGGGTTTCGTTGGGCGAGGGCGTCGACACTCCGGAGGTCTTCTGCAGATCGGACGACACCTGCGTCGAGGTCCCACCACTTCAGACGGGAGAGTCCGTCCGTCTCCGTCCGCTAGGAGGCGGACCGATGCCAGAGCGCGTCGACGCGACGGTGCCCGAACGAACCACGACGATCGCGAGCGCGCCGTTGTTCCTTCCGGAGCTGACCACGGTCGCGCTGCTGGTCCCACCTTCCGAAACCGGACGACGCGGCGTGGAGGACCCGTTCGAGACCGTCCTGCTCGCAACGGACGGTTCGGACGAGACCGAACAAGCGATCCGTGACCACGTAGTCGCCGCGGACGCCGTCGCCGAGGTCACGACGCAACGGGCGGTCTTCGAGCTCAGGACCCAGCGCCGTGACTTCGAGAGAGCC
>DASQDO010000075.1:0-1615 GCA_035634135.1 Actinomycetota bacterium | reverse complement strand
GGGGTCGGTTCTCTGCTGCTGGGCCTCTACTCGGCGGACGGCGTCCTCCACAACGTCGGGCACACGTCTTCCTTCAAGGCGGCCGAGCGACGGGCGCTGCTGGAGGAGCTGAAGCCGCTCGAGGGCGGGACGAGCTTCGTCGGCGGGCGGGCGCCGGGGGGGCCGAGCCGCTGGACGGGAGCGAACGAGAAGACGTGGGTCCCGCTGGAGCCGAGCCTCGTGTGCGAGGTCTCGTTCGACCACATGCAGGGCGAGCGTTTCCGCCACGCGGCGACGTTCGTGCGGTGGCGCCCCGAGAAGGAGCCTCGGGACTGCGACTTCGTGCAGCTGGGGGCCCTGTTCAAGGGGAACCGGGGCTAGGCTCGGGCCGTGCTCGCAAACGTCGTGTTCGGGATCCTCGGGGGGCTCGTCGGGCTCGCGCTGTCGGCGACGCCCGCGTTGTTCGGCGGCGACCTGTCCGTCGCCCTGCTGGTGATCTCGTTCGGGATGGGCGTCTTCGCCGCCTACGTCGCCATTCAGCGGCACGGGTCTGCAGCCGAGGTCTGGCGCAAGCTCCGCTCGGCGCCCCGCTAACGCGTGTCGGGGGCCGCGCGCGCCCCTCTGGTTTTGTCAGACAAATGTCTGACAAATTCCGAGGCGTGGAAAAGAGGCCTGGCCACTAGACGGGACGCTCGAAGGCGCGGCGCTCCTTCTCGGCTTCGGCCCGCATGTCGCACGGCGTCACGTGGTCGTTGACGAGGCCCATCGCCTCCATGAACGAGTGCACGGTCGTCGGGCCCACGTAGGTCCACCCGCGCTTCTTCAGGTCCTTGCTCAGCGCGACCGCCTCCGGACTCGTCGTCCGCTGCGCGAGCGTCGCCCATTCCAAGGTCTTCGGCCGTGAACGCGCCTCCGGCTCGAACGACCACACGTAGCGGGCGAGGCTCCCCTGCTCCTCGACCAGCTCGATACAGCGCCGCGCGTTGTTGATCGTCGACTCGATCTTGCCTCGGTGGCGCACGATCGACGCGTCGCCCAGCAGGCGCTCGACGCTCCGCGAGTTGAAGCGAGCGACCGCTTCGAGGTCGAACGACTTGAACGCGCGGCGGAAGTCCTCGCGCTTGCGCAGGATCGTGAGCCAGCTCAGCCCCGACATGAAGCCCTCGAGCGAGAGCTTCTCGAACAGACGCCTGTCGTCGTCGACCGGGCGCCCCCATTCGGTGTCGTGGTAGCGCTCGTACAGGGGGTTGCCGGCGCACCACCAGCAACGCGTGACGCCGTCCGGGCCGGTGACGACGCCGCCCTCGGGGACCTCCACTAGCTCCCCTGCCGCCGGCTTCGGTAGTGCCGGGCGACCCGGGCACGCGTCCCGCACTGCGTGGAGCACCACCGCTGGGAGCCGCGCGTGCTTACGTAGAACATGCCGCACGAGGGGGCCGGGCAGCGGCGCAACCGCTCTGCCTCCTCGGCGACGAGAGCGATCGCCGAGCGCGCGTACAGGGCCAGCAACGTCTCGAGCCTCCCCGCGCTCGTCCGCGTCACCACTCCCCACGACCCCGCGTCGAGCTCGGCCCACTCCGGAGCACCACGGCTCAGCGCGGTCAGCTTCTCGACCGCGGCCCCCGGCCGGGGGCCG
>DASQDO010000074.1:0-3143 GCA_035634135.1 Actinomycetota bacterium | reverse complement strand
GCCTCGACGAGCGGGACCTCCCGCGTCTCGTAGCGGGCGACGAACTCGTTGCGCCAGCGCTCGAGCGCACCCGTCGAGGACTTGCCGACGATCCGATGGACCGCAGCGGTGGCCCGCAGGATCTCGTCGACGACCTTCGGGCCGATCGTCGCCTCGTCCAGGGCGGTCACCATGTCGGTCTGGAAGAACGAGTTCTCGGCCGCCTCCGCGGGAAGGCGCTCGACCATCGAGAAGATCCGTTCGTAGCGGTCGACGGGTGCACCGACGCCCTCGGCGTCGAGCTTCTCGAGCTCGGCCCGCACGTCGGCGAGCACCCCGCGCTCTTCCTCGGCCCCCTCGACGGCCCCGAGCTCCTCGATCAGGGCCGCGATCGCCTCCGGCCCCGTGATCGGAGGAGTGAGCGTCGACTCGAGCAGCTGCGACGCGATCAGCTCCTCCACGAACTCCGCCGCTTCGTCGTAGGTGACGTCCTCGTCCACGAGGACCCCGGCGAGCTCGTCGAACGTCGCGCCGTCGCGCGCCCGGTCGAGCACCGCGACGACGGCCTCGTTCGGGTCCACCGCGACGAGGCTGTAGCTGCGCCCGCCGCGCATGCTCGCCTCGGCGTAGCGGAGCTTCCCGGCGGTCGTGTAGACGCTGGAGTTGACGCGGTACGTGAGCTTGCGGCGGAAGCGGTCCTCGAGGCCGAGCGCGAGAGCGGTCAGGTACAGGTGGTCGAGGCGCGTCCGGCGGGCGTTCTGCGACACGGGCGCGACGACGAGCCGGGTCGCGTCGCCGAGCCGGCCCACGGCACTTCCTGCGAACGTCCCGAACGGCGTCGGGCGCGTGCACATCCGCAGGAAGTAACGGATGAGCGGGCGCTCGACCTTCGGGTCGTCCGCGCCGTCGAGGAACGCGCGCGACCGGCGCGCGAGCTTCGGCGACGCGAGGTGTAGGGCCTCCTGCACCTCGGCCCGCCCGTAGAACGCGCGCAGGCGGTCGCGCAGCACGCCGCGGTCGCGCGCCAGGGCCTCGGGATCGTCCGGCGACCCCGCCGCCGCGAGACCCTCGCTCCACGCGAGGGCTTCGGCGATCGAGTACAGCGGCGTCCGCAGGACGAACGAGCCGTTAGGGACCGCTTCGTGCCTCACCGCGCCGGCTCCGACAGCAGCAGGTGCGAGTCCCACGCCGGCTCGAGGTCCGTCGCCGCGGCGACCAGCGCGAGCGCGATCCCGGCGATGCCGGCGAGCAGACCCGGACCCTGCACGTCGCCACCTTCCTCCTCGTCGGAGCCGGGGTCCCACACCGAATAGCCGGCGAGCCCGTCGGGATGCGTGCGGAGGTCGAGCGCGACCGTCGTCCAGTACGCGATCGACTCGCGCAGCTCGTCGGAGCGCGATCGCTGCCACATCCGGTTCCAGATGTGAGCGAGCCCCATGGCGCCGTGACAGAGGCTCGCGCCCTGGACGTCGCTCGAGCCCGGGGGCCGGGCGACCGCGCGCGACAGCGCCGCGCCTGCAGCCTCCTCCCAGTCCGGCCGTCCGAGCGCGTCGGCCGCGGCCAGCAGCGACACGATCACGCCGGGGTCGCCGTAGCACCACGCGAGCCGCGCGGGCCGGGGGTCGATGCCGGGGCCGACGAAGTACGGCCACGTCGCGCGGCCCCCCTGCGGGAGGGCCTGCGCCAGGACCCACTCGACCGCGCCTTCGAGAAGGGGGGCCGCGGTCGCCGTCGCCACGCCCGCGCGCCGGGCCTGCGCGAGCAGCGCTATGACGCCGGGGACGCCGTGCGCGAGGCCGAGGTTGTAGTAGCCCTCGGGCACGCGCTCGCGCGCCGTGGGCGGGATCAGCTCGGGGCGCGTGAACCAGGTGGTGCCGGGCTCCCCGGGCTCCGACCACTGCTCGAGCCGCTCGACGACGAGCTCGAGCAGCCTGCGTCCCGAAGCCGCCGGCAGCCGCCGCAGCGCGTAGACGCCCACGCCGACGAGCCCGCTCACGAAGTCGTAGAGACCGGTCCAGCGAGCGGCGCCGAGCATCTCGCGCAACGCGTCGTCGACGGCCTCGTTCGCGTCCTCGGCGCCGTCGTTCCCGCTGAGGTGCTCGACCGCCCACGCGATCCCGGGGAAGCCCTGCAAGAGCCCGGGGCTCATCCTCTGCTCGGCGACCGCGTCGACGGCGCGGTCGATGGCGGCGTCCGATACCGCTGCGAAGCCCTCACCGGGGAAGGCCGCGTCGAGGTGGCGCATCGCGACCGCGGTGCCGGTCCAGCCGCGCGACAGCGACGGGTCGCCGTCGGACGCCGGGGCCTCGTCGGCCGCGAACGACTCGGCGAGGGCGCTGCCGAGATCGAGCGCGGCCTCGAGCGCACGCTCGCGCAGCTCACCCTCGAGGACCGGCTCCCACGTCACGGGCCCCATATCAACACGAGCGGCCCGAAGGCCGCTCGTGGGTGATCCGGATCGAACGTGCGGGCTCAGCCGCAGGACACCTGAACGCTCTGGCAGTCCCAGAACCAGGTCGCGCCCGACGGGCATACGAACGTGCCGGTGTCGCCGCCGCACAGGCCGGTGACCGCGCCCTTGCCGCCCGAGACCTCCTGGAGGCTCGTCTCGGAGAGGTCCCGCAGGGTCTCCTTGTTGAGCTGGAGCTTCTTGCTCATGCGTCCGCTCCTTTCGGTCCGCGTGTCCGAGCTACTCGCCGCAGCTGGCGAACCAGGTAGCGCCCGACGGGCACACGGGCGTCTGCGTCGTCAGGCCGGTCGTCCCGGTCGTCTTCGGGCACGTGCCGGTGGAGGCACCGCCGGCGACCTCGGCGAGGTCGACCTCGGAGAGGTCCCGCAGCGTCTCCTTGTTGAGCTCGAGCTTCTTGGCCATCGTGTGGCTCCCTTCGCAGTCGGGCTTACTGGTCTTCGTAGTCGCAGGGCGCGAACCACGTCGCGCCCGACGGGCACGCGGGGGTCTGCGTCGTGGTGAGGACGGTGGTCGGGCCCTGGCACCCCGTCGTGTACGCGCCGCCGGCCACCTCGGCCAGGTCGACGTCGGTCAGGTCCCGGAGGGTCTCCTTGTTGAGCTCCAGCTTCTTCATCCCATCCCCTTTCAGGCGCGCGATAGATGCTCGCTTTGCGAGTGCCCGAGAACTTATACACGCAAACCCCGTTTCCCTCCC
>DASQDO010000073.1:0-6803 GCA_035634135.1 Actinomycetota bacterium | reverse complement strand
TCGAGGAACACGTTCGACGAGCGGCCCCACGACACGACCCTGCGGAAGAGGTAGCGCGCGACCTCGTCGGGCGACAGCCGGCGCTGGCCCCGGAACGTGCAGGTGACGCCGTATTCGTTCTCGGTCCCGAAGATGCGCTTCTCCACCGGCCCATTGTGTACGTAAACCGCCCGGTCCAGGGGCTTTCGGTAGTCTTCGCCCCGTGAGCGCGTGTGGTCGGTGCGGCGCCGCCACCCCCGCCGGGGCCAGGTTCTGCCCGGGCTGCGGGTCGCCGCTTTCCGGCGTCCCGGCCGGCGACACCCTCAAGACCGTCTCCGTCGTCTTCACCGACCTCGTCGGCTCGACCGCGCTGGCGGAGAGGTTCGACCCCGAATCGCTCCACACTCTGATGCGGGAGTACTTCGAGACGATCCGGCGGGTCGTGACGAGGTACGGGGGGAGCGTCGAGAAGTTCATCGGAGACGCGGTCGTAGCCGTCTTCGGAGTCCCGACGCTGCACGAGGACGACGCGCTGCGCGCGGTCACCGCGGCGGCCGCGATCCATCGCGCGATCGACGAGCTGAGCGCGCGCCTGGACCGCGACGCCGGCGTCACGCTCGAGGTGAGGACCGGCGTGAACACCGGGGAGGTCCTGTCCCAGCCCGACGGCACCTCCGGACGGCTCGTCGGCGACGCGGTGAACCTCGCCGCGCGCCTGCAGCAGGCGGCCGCGCCCGGACAAGTCCTCCTCGGGCCGTCCACGCAGGACCTCGTCGCGCATCGGGTCCGCAGCGAGGCGTTGGAGCCGTTCCTCGTGAAGGGCAAGGCCGCGCCGGTGCGAGCGCACCGTCTCGTCGAGGTCCTTCCCGCCGCACGGGGAACCGCGCCCAAGCGGACGATCGTCGGCCGCGACCGGGAGGCGCGGCTGTTGCGCGAGACGCTGCAACGAGTGGTCGAGGAACACACGCCGCACCTGTTCACGGTCCTCGGCTCGGCCGGCATCGGGAAGTCGCGCCTCGTCGCCGAGCTCGAGGACGCCGGCGAGGCCGTCGTGCTGCACGGCCGGTGCCTCCCCTACGGAGAGGGCATCACGTACTGGCCGCTCGCCGAGATCGTCCAGAGGGCCGCGGGGATCGACTCGGGGGACCCTCCCGACGTCGCGCGCGGGAAGCTCGTCGCCTCGGCGGGCGGTGACCCGGAGAGCGAGACGGTCGCGGAGCGGATGGCGCAGGTGTTCGCGCTGGAGGAGAGCCCCGGGACGACGGACGACCTCTCCTGGGCGGTCCGGAAGTACTTCGAGCACCTGGCGGTCGAGAGGCCGCACGTGCTGGTCTTCGACGACGTGCACTGGGGCGAGACCGCGCTGCTCGATCTCGTCGAGCAGCTGGTCGACTCGCTGGCCGACGTACCGCTGCTGATCGTCTGCGTGGCGCGGCTGGAGCTGCTCGACGTGAGGCCGGCATGGGGCGGCGGGAAGCTGAACGCGTCGAGCCTGGTGCTGGGCCCCCTGAAGGAGCCGGAGTGCCGGGCCCTGATCGGGTCGTTGCTGGGCGAGTCGCCGTCGCTGGACGAGGTGACGGACGCGGTGTTCCGCGTAGCCGACGGGAACCCGCTCTTCGTGGAAGAGATGGTCTCGATGCTGGTCGACCATGGCTTTCTCGACCGCGCGGGAGGGCCATGGGCCGCCACCCGCGACCTCGCGTCTCTAAGCGTTCCCCCGACGATCCAGGCGCTCGTATCGGCGCGCCTCGACCGGCTGACGCGCGAGGAGCGTGAGGTGGTCGGGGTCGCGGCCGTGATGGGCAAGGTGTTCGCGTCGTCCGCAGTCGGCGATCTGATAGGGGGACGCGTCGACGAAGCCCTCGACCGCCTCACTCGAAAGCAGCTGCTCGCGCCGGAAGGGACGGAGTTCGCAGGCCGGCGTACGTACTCGTTCCGGCACCTGCTCATCCGGGACACAGCGTACGAGCACCTGCCGAGGATGAAGAGGGCGTCCATCCACGAGCGCTATGCCGACTGGCTCGTAGACGCCCTGGGCGACCGCGTCGCGGAGTACGACGAGATCGTGGGCTATCACCTGGAGCAAGCCCACCAGTACCAGAGCAACCTCGGGGGGCTTGCCGCGGGCGGTTCGAACCTGGCGACGCGCGCGGCGGACCGTTTGGCCGAGGGCGGTCGCCGAGCTCTCGCACGCCAAGACGTCACCGCTGCCGTGAAGCTGCTGTCGAGAGCAGCCGAGCTGCTCCCGGGTGACGACGAGAAGAGGCTGAGCGTGCTCCCCGAGCTCGGACGGGCGCTCTTCGAAAGCGGCAGTTATGCACCGGCGATGGAGGCATTCGAAGAAGCCATCGAGCTCGGGACGAAGCTCGGCGACGAGCGCGTCGCGACCACGTCGACGGTCTTCAACGAGCGCGTCCGCGTGCACAGCGACCCGCACGTGAACGCCGAAGAGCTCGAGAGCGTCGCGCAACACGCGATCGCCGTCCTGAGCGACCTCGGCGACGACTACGGCCTCTGCTACGCCTGGGACCTCGCGGCATATGCGCACGACTGTGCCGGCCGGTCGGACGACGCCCTCGCGGCCTTCCGGAAAGCTGCCGAGCACGCAGAGAGGTCCGGGGTCCGGTCGCTGATCGGCTACCAGAAGCGGGCGCTGGTGCGTTCCCTTGCGTGGGGCTCCGGGCACGTCTCGGAGATCCTCGCTCTCGGAGGCGAGCTCCTCGAGTGGGCGCGGAAGGTCGGCGACCGGTATTCGGAGGCGCGCGCCCTTCTCAGCCTCGGTCAGGCTCACGCCATGCTCGGCGAGTTCGACCTCGCGCGGGGCTACGTCGCGCAGCAGCGAGAGGTCTGTGCCGACGTTTCGTTCGCGTTCATCGACGCCTCGGGCGCGTTCGAACGTTCTCAGGTGGAATTGCTGGCGGGGGATCTCGACGCGGCCGAGGCCGAGGCGCGAGGCGGTTGTGAGACCCTCCAGAAGATGGGCGAGAAGGGCGTCCTGCCCACCCTGCAGGCCCACCTGGCCGACATCGCATACGCGCGTGGTCAGGACGGCGCGGCTCTGCGTCTCGTGGAAACCGCCCGGGGACTGTCCGCCCCCGACGACTCGCTGACGGCGATGCGCTGGCGCGCCGTGCTGGCAAAGATCCTCGCCAGGCGCGGCGACGTCCTCGCCGCGACCGAGCTTCTCGACGACGCACGATCGATAGCTGCGGAAACGGGCTACCTCGACTGGCACGCCGGGCTGCTCGTCGACGTCGCCGAGGTGATGACGACGGCGCAGAGACCCGTCGATGCCACGAAAGCGCTCAGGGCGGCAATCGATCTCTACGGACGGAAGGGCAACCTGGTGGCGCAGCGCGCCGCCGAGGGAAGGCTGCGGCGGGTGGTTCCCGCCTAGACGGTCTTTACCAGTGGGGCGGCTTCGGGAGGTTGTTGGCCTCGCAAAGGGTCACGAGGTCGTTGTAGTTGGTCCTCACCCAGTCCACCATCCGGTCGATCGCGGGGTTGCCGGTCAGCGGGGGCTCGGGCAGCTCCACGTTCTCGACGAGGTTCTCGCCCATCAGGTCCTCCTTATGAAGGCTGGAGTCGCATGCCGGGATCGAGTATAGGGACGGGCTCGCTCTGCTTGCAGTTAGCTGGCTGACACCTACAGCAGGCCCTTCAGCTCTTCGTTCGTCAGCCGGCGGAACTTGCGCCTCGCCCTCGTCCGGTCCAGGACCGCAACCTCGAGACCCGACGGCGTCGGCTCGCGGCCCTCTACCGAGACCAGTGCGTCGTGGCCCAGCTTGAGGCCGGCCTTCAGGTCGGGGTCCTTCTTCGGGAACTTGTCCTTGAGGTACGTGCCCAAGGCCTCGGCCTGGCCCCCCATCGCGACCCAACCCTGCCGGTCGGTCACGGAGCCGTCGTAGAGGATGTGGAACAGCTCGTTGGTCTCGGTGCTGTCGCCGACCGCGGCCACCAGGACTTCGCATTCGTACGGCTTGACCTCGGACGTGAAGATGTTGCCGAGCGACTGCGAGTACGCGTTCGCGAGCCCCTTGGCAGTGACGTCCTCACGTGAGTACGAGTAGCCCTTCACGTCGACCAGGCGGATGCCGCCGATGCGGAGCTGCTCGAACTCGTTGAAGCGGCCTACGCCGGCGAACGCGATCCGGTCGTAGATCTCGGAGATCTTGTGGAGGGTCGCGCTCGGGTTCTCGGCGATGAACAGGATGCCGTCGGAGTACTCGATCGCCATGACGGACTTGCCGCGCGCGATGCCCTTGCGGGCGAAGTCCGCCTTGTCCTTCATGAGCTGCTCGGGCGAGACGTAGTAAGGGGTAGCCATGGGTCAGCTCTCCTGCGCCGGGCGGCGGACGTCGACGGTGTGGGTCTCGGGCATCAGCATCTGGTCGCGGCGTTCGGAGATGAGCTCCTGGAACAGGCGCTCGATCTCGGGCTCCGCGATCTCGACGAGACCGGCCCCCGTGATCGACGCAACCGTGGGATAGATCCCCCGCATGAGGTCGGGGCCCCCCGTGCCGACGTCTTCGTCGGCGGCGTCGAACAGCGCCTCGATCGCGATCTTCACGGCGTCGTCGCGACTCAGGTCGGAGCGGAACCGCTTCTTGAGGCTGCTGCGCGCGTCCTTACCGCCGGATCCGGTTGCGTGATAGTCGTCCTCTTCGTAGCGGCCGCCGGTGATGTCGTACTTGAAGATGCGTCCCTGCCCCCGACCCTCGTCGTACCCGGCGAACAGCGGGACGACTGCGAGCCCCTGCATGGCGGCGGGAAGGTTCGCCCGGATCATCTGCGAGAGCTTGTTCGCCTTGCCCTCGAGCGTGAGCCGTTCGCCCTCGACCTTCTCGTAGTGCTCGAGCTCGGTCTGGAAGAGACGGACCATCTCGACCGCGGGCCCGGCCGCGCCCGCTATGGCGACGGCGGACATGTCATCGGCGGCGAAGACCTTCTCGATCGAGCGGTGCGCGATCTGTAAGCCCTCGGTGGCGCGGCGGTCGCCGGCGACGATGACGCCGTCGCCGAAGCGGAGCGCGAGCACCGTCGTCCCCTCGGGCACGTGGAACGGCCCGTCCGCCTCGGTGGGCGGCAGCAGGTCCGGGGTCCGGGCCTTCAACACCTCCGAGAACGAGGAGCCGGGGCCGTAGACGGGCATGCGGAGGAGCTCGGTGAGGGTGGCGTCGTCAGGGATCATGGGGCCGAAGATATTCGATTGCCCGGCGGAGGGTCGCGGGATCGTCCTCGAAGCGGCCGATGCCCTGGTTGCAGTTGAGGCAGAGGAGGCCGCGAACCTTCTTCGTAGCGTGCGAATGATCGACGTGTCTGGGCTCGGGGGTCTTGCAGATAGCACAGACGCCACCCTGCGCAGCGAGGAGCCGGTCGACCCGCTCACGCGAGATGCCGTAGCGATGCTCTAGGAGATAGTTCTGTTCGGTGCCGTGACTCCGGTTCTTGTATCGCTTGGTGCGTTCGTTGTGGCACGGCTTGCAGTACGTGTGTCGGCCGGTCTTGCTCCCTCGATGGCGCGGGAAGTCCTCCGGGTCCTTGTTCTCGCGACACTCAGGACAACGCATCAGACATCACCGCCTGGACGTTCCAGGTACGCGATCGCGCTTTCGATCGTTGCTGGGTTGTCTCGGAATTGGCCGAGGCCTCCGTTGCACATCTCACAGAGGACCCCGCGCACCGTCCCGGTGGAGTGATCGTGGTCGACGTGGACGGCCGGACGCTTTAGACAGATAGGGCATAGGAAGCCCTGCATTGCCAGGAGGGCGTCGAAGTCCTCGAGTGAAAGCCCGTAGCGCCTCTTGATGTGGTACTTCCGCGCGCCGCCGTTCCGAGCGCGGGATGCGCGATTCTGAATGCTGTGGCAGGCCTTGCAGTACCAGTGCCGGCCGTACGGCCCCCTCTTGTTCCGGGGGAATTCGTCGAGTGCCCTATCGAGCCCGCATTTCGTGCAGACCACGCGCTACCTCCCGGTTCGGGCGGCGCGCGGTGCCGCGGGTACTTACGCTAAGTGCTTAGCCGCCTACGCTCCACATCATTGGCCGCCCTTCTGGACGTATGAACGCACGAACTCCTCGGCGTTCTGCTCCAGCACCTCGTCGATCTCGTCCAGCAGCTCGTCGACCTCGTCGGTCTTCGACTCGGCCTTGGTCTCTTCCGTCGCCTGCGGCGCGTCTTCTTGCTTCGGCTTCGGCTTGCGGGTCTGGTCGGCCATGCTCCACCTCTCCTTACAGGTCAGGCCTAAATCGTACCCAGCGGGTGCGACAAGGCCCCTACACGACTGGTCGGACTACGCGCTCAGGTTCTTGAGCAAGGTCGCCGCATCCGGCGAGGCGTCGAACAGGGCCTGGACCCTCTCCTTGGTCCCCCGGGTCGGCTCGAGCGTCGGCACCTTGCGCAGCGGCTCGTCGCCGACGTCGAAGATCAGCGCGTCCCACGACGCCGCGACGATCACGTTCGAGAAGCGCCGCAGGCACTCGCCCCGGAAGTACGCCCGGGTGTCCTCGGGCGGGTGGTCGATCGCGAACTCGATCGACTCCTCCGGCACGAGCCGCTTGATCTTCCCCGACGCGGCCATCTTGTTGTAGAGGCCCTTCTCACGCTGCACGTCGTGGTACTGGAGGTCGCTGAGCTTCAGCTTGGGGTGGTCCCACGACAGCCCATCGCGATCGCTGTAGGCCTCGAGCTCCGAGCGCTTCGCGACCCACTCGAGCCGGTCCTTCAGCGCCATCGGGTCGCGCTCCAGCGTCTCGAGGACGCTCTCCCACTGCTCCAGCACGTCGCCGGTGATTACGTGGAGGCGGCGGTAGCGCTCCGGGTCG
>DASQDO010000072.1:0-1785 GCA_035634135.1 Actinomycetota bacterium | reverse complement strand
GTCCCACTCGACTGGGCGCGCGCGCGGCTCGGAGACGGCGTCGTGCTGCAGGGCAACCTCGACCCCGCGCTGTGTCTCGCTCAGTTCGAGGTCGTGCGCGAGCGCGCGCACGAGATCCTCGACGAGACCGGGGGCCGGCGGCACGTCTTCAACCTCGGGCACGGAGTCCTGCCGTCGACGGACCCGGACACGCTGGCGCGGCTGGTCGAAGCGGTGCACGAATGGTGAGGTCCGGCGTGATCGTGATGGCGTACGGGACGCCGGCCGGGCTCGACGACGTCGAGCGCTACTACACCGACATCCGCCACGGCCGTCCGCCGTCGCCGGAGCTGCTCGCCGAGCTGACCGCTCGCTACGAAGCCATCGGGGGCCGGTCGCCGCTGTTGGAGATCACCGAGGCCCAGAGGATCGGGCTCGAGAAGAGACTCGACGGCGTTCCGACGTACCTGGGGCAGAAGCACTCGCCGCCGTTCATCCCGGACGCGGTGCGCGCGATGGCGGACGACGGCGTGGACCGGATCGTCGGCCTCGTGCTCGCGCCGCACTACTCGAAGATGAGCGTCGGCGACTACCGGCGGCGGGTCATGCTCGCGCGGGACGAGGCGGGGTTGGGCGCGCCGGTCGACGTCGTCGAGAGCTGGCACGTCGAACCGGGCTACGTCGACTTCCTCGCGCAGCGGGTGCGCGAGGCCGCGGCGCGGCTACCGGACGACGCTCGCGATCGCCACGTCGTCGTGTTCACCGCGCACAGCCTTCCGGAGGCAATCCTGCGCGGGGGCGACCCGTATCCCGAGCAGCTGCAAGAGACCGCGGGCGCGGTCGCCGCGGCGGCAGGTGTGGAGTCGTACACCGTCGGGTGGCAGAGCGCGGGCCGGACGGCGGACCCGTGGCTCGGCCCCGACGTGCTCGAGGTGATCGAACGGCTCGCCGGCGAAGGTGCCCGCGGGGTGATCGTCTGTCCGTGCGGGTTCGTCTCCGACCACCTGGAAGTCCTCTACGACGTCGACGTCGAGTGCGTCGACGCCGCCCGGCGCCTCGGCGTCGAGCTGGTGCGGACCGAGTCGCCCAACGACGACCCCGCGTTCCTCGACGTGCTCGCAACCGTGGTGAGCCGGCTGCTCGACAAGACAGGCGACGCACCCGGATGAGCGGCAAGGTCGTCGCCGTCGTCGGCGGCGGCATCACGGGCTTGGTCGCGGCCCGCGAGCTGGACCGCGCCGGAGCCGACGTCGTCGTGCTCGAGGCCGCGGACGACGCCGGCGGGAAGATCGTCACCAAGACGCTGGAAGGCGTCGCGGTCGAAGGCGGGCCGGACTCGTTCCTCGTGCGCGACCCCTGGCCGGTCGAGCTCTGCCGTGCGATCGGGCTCGGCAACGACCTGATCAAGCCTGCGGTGTTCGGGGGCCTCGTGTGGTCGCGCGGGCGGCTCCATCCGTTGCCGCGCGGGCTCGTCCTCGGCATCCCGACCCTGCCGGTGAAGATGGCCCGCGGCGGCCTGCTGTCGTTCCGCGGATCGCTGCGCGGCGTCGGCGACCTCTTCAACTCGAAGCCGCTCACCGGCAAGGACGTGTCGGTCGGCGCGCTCGTGCGTCACCGCCTCGGCGACGAGGTCCTGGAGCGGCTCGTCGACCCGCTCCTCGCGGGGACGCGCGCGGGCGACGCGGACGAGATGAGCCTGGCCGCGGCGGCGCCCGAGCTCGACACGATCGCCCGTCGCCACCGCAGCCTCGTGCTCGGGCTCCGGGCGTGGAAGCCCGAGCGGCCCCAGACCCCGGTCTTCATGGC
>DASQDO010000071.1:0-3902 GCA_035634135.1 Actinomycetota bacterium | reverse complement strand
CTCGCACGGGGGCCGCGACTACTAAGTGCTGAAGTTCGAGCAGAAAGAGTGCGGGGACGAGGCCCTGCACGTGGGCTTCGCCGAAGACCTGCCGGAGCCGCGCCTACGCGAGCTGGACCGTTTGTTCCGGCGCTGACCCGTTAGGGCTCCGATCGAGCAGGCGGCGGATCCTCCCCGCCGACCTTGGCGACGACACCCGACAGCACCTTCCTCTGCTGGTCGAGCTCGTCGGAGAGCTCGCGAACCTGCTCGCGCAAGCCCTGGACCTCGGACTGAAGGTCGCCGTTGTCATGGTCCGGGCCTCGCTCCGCCGGCCGGACGCGTGTCCTGAAGGCAGGATGAGTGCGCCCGAGGATCGGGACCATCTCTCGCCAGAAATCCTTCGCCTTGCCCATGCCGTCCTCAATCTCCCGGGGAGTATCCGAAAAGGATGTCCACAACCTTCAGCGTAGAAAGCCCCGCCATGAAAGCCAGGCTCTCGTCGCAAAGTACGCCCAGCAGCGTCAGCGAGGTCGCCACGAGGGCGCCAAGACCGGTTCGGGGCTACGGCAGGGAGGCCAGGCTCGGCAGGATCACGTCCGGCCTCGGCTCTATTTGCTCCGCTTCCTCGGGCGTCGTCACGCCCGACGTCACCAGGATCGTCGTCCAGCCGCGGGAGAGGCCGCCGGCCAGGTCCGTGTCCGCTCGGTCGCCGGCTATGCCTATGCGCGTGCAGCCTTCCAGGCGCCGGGCCGCGGCCTCCATCATCGGCGCGTGCGGCTTGCCCAGGACCTCGGCCCTCACGCCGCTCGACACCTCGATCGAAGCCAGGATCGAACCCGCCCCCGGCCACAGCCCGTCGGGGGCCGGGAACGTCGCGTCCGAGTTCGTGGCGAGCAGCGACGCCCCTGCCCGTACCGCGAGGCACGCCCTCTTCATCTTCCGGTAGTCGAACTCGCCGTCCCAGCCGACGACGACGAAGTCGAGGCCCTCGACCGAGTCACCGTCGTCGATGGTCACCCCCGCGGCCTCGAGCCCGGAGCGCAGCCCCTGGGCCCCCACGGCCATCGCCTTCTTGCCCTCGGCCCTCCGCTCGCGCAGCACCTCGGTCAGGACCGCCCCCGACGACACCACGTCGCCTTCGTCCGCGGGGATCCCGACCGCCGCGAGCTTCGAGACGTACTCCGGCACGGTGAAGTGGGAGTTGTTCGTGCAGAAGACGAGCCGCTTCCCGCGGCCCCGCCAGCGGGCGATGCCCTCGGCCACGCCCTCGATCGGCTCCGGCCCCCGATATACGACCCCGTCCATGTCGCAGACGAGCCCATCGAGCGCGTCGAGGCGCTCATCTATCATCTCGCCGTGCCCGAGCTCAGGCCGTTCCACGGCATCCGCTATTCCTCCTCGTCGGATCTTGCGAAGCTGATCTGCCCGCCGTACGACATCATCTCGCCCGACGAGCAGGCCGGCCTCCACGCGCTCCACCCGCACAACGCGGTGCACCTCGAGCTCGCGCAGGGGGGACGGTCGAGCTACGACGCCGCCGGCGAGACCTTCAGAGAGTGGCTCGCCGACGGCACGCTGGCCCGCGACCCGCAGCCGAGCCTCTACGTGTACCGGCAGGACTTCGTCGACGCGGCCGGTACCCGGCGCCGCGTCGTGGGAGTAACCGGCGCGCTAGCGCTCGAGCCGTTCGGCGACTCCGCGGGAGTCCTCCCGCACGAGCGGACGATGGCTGGGCCGAAGGAGGACCGCCTCGCGCTCATGCGTGCGGTGCGGGCGAACGTCTCCCCCATCTACGCGGTCTACCGGGGGGCCGGCGGCCTCGGCCCCTTCTACGACTCGCTGGAGAACCGGCCGACGGCGGGGCGGGCCCAGGACGGTCACGGGATCCTCCACCGCCTGTGGGTGATCTCGGCCCCCGGCGAGGTGGCGATGCTGCAGGACGCGATTGCGCCCGGCCCCCTCGTCATCGCCGACGGCCACCACCGCTACGAGACCGCGCTCGCCTACCACGCCGAACGGCAAGGAGAGCCCCGACCGATCGGCTCGGCGATCGGCCAAGGAAAGAACGACCACGACTCGATCATGTGCTTCTGCGTCGACGCGGACTCCGAGGAGCTCGTCGTCCTCCCGTACAACCGCGTGCTACGAGCGGACGTCACGAGCGACGAGCTGGCGGGCCGCCTGCGAGAGAACCTCGGCGCGGAGCAACTCACCGGCGACCCCCAGGAGTTCCTCGCGAGCTCGAAGGCCGACCATGCGTTCGCGTTCGTGCTCGACGGCGCGAGGCTCGGCGTCGAGGTGTCCGACGCCCAGGTCGTGGACGCGGTCGGAGACCGGGCGGCAGCCTGGCGGGCGCTGGACGTCGTCGCCCTGCACGAGGTCGTGCTGCCGGCGGTGCTCCCCGGCGGATCGGCCGAGCTCGCGTTCACCAAGGAACCCGCCGAGATCGACCGCCGGGTGGCCGAGGGATGGACGGCCGGAGTCCTGTTGCGCGCGCTACGGCCGGCGGACGTGGTCGAGGTCGCGACCTCGGGAGAGCGGATGCCTCAGAAGGCGAGCTACTTCTGGCCAAAGGCCGCCACGGGCCTCGTCTTCCACGAGCTCGGTTAGCTCGAGGCCGAGGTCTCCTCGGCCGGCTCCTCCGCGGGGGCCGCGCCGTCGCCGTTGGCCGTGGACTTCTCCTCGGCCTTCTCCTCGGCCTTCGCCGCGAGCTGGGGCGGGTCGCACACCCGGCACGCGGTCAGCCCTTCGGCCGTGGCCTGCTCGACCGTGAGCGTGCTCAGCCCGGTCTTGCCCTGGAGGATCTTGCAGTCCGCCCGGTGGTAGGTGGTCTCGCCGGCGACGACCTGCTCGCCCGAACCCGCCACGCCGTTCGACGGCGACTGCATGCGGGTGAGGCTGCGGCTCAGGAGCTTCGCCACCTCGTCGAACTTCTGCGACATGACCTCGCGCTCGCCGCGGACGGTGGCGAGGAGCAGGAGCGTGCAGCCGGTCACGATCAGGCCGAGCCCCATGAAGCCCCCGGAGAGCAGGTACGGGAACTGGCCCGTGGTGAAGTTGATGCTCGCCGCCCCGTCCCACGCCTTGCCGATCACGACGAACCCCGCCGTGACAAAGACGAGACCGAGGATCCGGCCCACGTGGACTCGCCGGTCGACGTCGACCCACAACGACTGCCATGCGGAGCGGAGCTTCTTCACGTGACCGAGCGTAGCGCAACGACCTCTTGGCCACTTATTCCGTTGACTTGCTAGTGTTAGGCGCATCCGACCGGGCATAACCATCACGGGTGAGGGACGGTGGGAACCCTCAGGAGGTCCGGACCGTCCCAGGGAGGGTGAACGTGCGAAGACGCGCTCTGAAGATCCTCGCGGTCTCGTTGACGCTGGGTTTCGTCGCGCTCCAGGCCGCCCCGGCGACGGCCAAGCCGATCAAGGACGAGCCTCCGGTCCTCATCACCGCGTGGTACTGGGAGGACCAGGAGAGGCAGCGCATCCAGGACCCGACGAGTGGGACCGACGTCGCCGTCATCTCCGTCCCCAACCCGTTCTGCCCCAGCGCACCCGTCGTCGGTTCGCCGTCGCCGGAGTCGTGCCGCGAAGGCCGCCTGCCGATCCAGGTCCGCGACGGCGACTACGAGACGCCGAACCAGCTCTCGGCGATCGGCTTCGACCTCGCCCTCGTGCCGCCCGGCTCCAAGATCGGCAAGTTCACCGTGACGCTCGTCGAGGCGAAGGACGACCAGTCCCGGCCCGTCAACGCCGAGGGGAAGTCGCTCCAGGCCTGCTTCATCGAAGAGTTCTTCGGCGACGGCGAGGCGGCCCTCTACAAGGAGGTCCCGAAGTACACCTGCAGCGAGGGGGACCCGATCGCCCCCCGCAAGGAGCTGAAGGTGAAGGAGGAGGACGGCGGCGGCAACG
>DASQDO010000070.1:0-4859 GCA_035634135.1 Actinomycetota bacterium | reverse complement strand
CGCGAGCACGAGCCACGACGGCCCGCCGTAGGTGAGACCGATGACGGCAGCACACGTGCCGGACACCGCGAGCGACCAGAGGTTCAGGCGGGCGCGTCCCCAACGGTCCGCCGCGACGCCGCCGGCGTAGCAACCCAGCCCCCCGATGCCGATGACGGCGAACGTCGCGGCGGCGGCACCGGCGCCGTCCACCGTCCCACCCTCCGCGAGCGACGACCGGAAGAAGACGACGAACCACGCCCACATCGCGTAGAGCTCCCACATGTCGCCGAAGTAGCCGGCGGAGGTGAGCCGCAGGCGCCGGTCCGTGAACACGAGCCGCGCCTGGCGCACGTCGAACGTCGCCGTGGGGAACGGGTACGGGCCCTCGCGCACGAGCGCCCAGACGATCACCGCGCCGGCCGCGGTCGTGATCGACGTCACCGCGACGACGAGCTCCCACTCGAGACCCCCGAGCGCGTTGACGAGGTGGGGGAGCGCGCTCCCGAGCGTCAGCGCGCCGACCATTACTCCGAGGGCCGTGCCGCGGCCCTTCGTGAACCACGTCGCCATCAGCTTCAGCGCCGGCGGGTACAGCCCGGCGAGGAACGCACCGGTCAGAAAGCGGGCGGGGATCGCCGTCGCGGCGCCGTCCGCGACGAGCAGGAAGAGGTTGACGGCAGCGGCCCCCAGCGACGAGACGATCATGATCGACCGCACCGGCAGGACGTCCGAGAGGTTGAGCAGCGACGACAGCACGGCACCGGCGACGAACCCCAGCTGCACCGCGATCGTCAGCCACGCGGCGGCCGAGTCCCCGAGGCCCCACTCCTCCCGCAGCTGTGGCACGACCGCCGACGCGGAGAACCACGTCGACATCCCCAGCACCAGGGCCACGGCGAGCACGACCAGCGTGTACAGGCGCCGCTCGGGTTTGGTCACCCGAGCATCATGGCGGGAACTTTCCCGGCGTGGTTTCGTCTCTAAGAGCAGAGCCCCCAAGCGCAAGGAGTGAGTCATGTCGAGGCTGTTGCGGGTCCTGGCGGTCGTCTGCGTCCTCGTCGTGCTCCCCGTCCAGCCCGCCAAGGCGTGCTCGTGCGCCTACGGGGACCCGCGCGACCGCTTCGCCGACGCCGACGGCGCCTTCGTCGGGACCTTCGTCGAGAGCCACCCCGTCGAGCCGAACCCGTCGAACTCGGGGGCCGACACCATCTACACGTTCCTGCTCGAGGAGGAGTACAAGGGCGAGCTCGGCGATCCCGGTGACACCGTCGAGGTCCACGCCCCGCTCTCGGGGGCGAGCTGCGGGATCGAGGCGGCACCGGGTCAAAGGTACGGATTGTTCCTCGACGTCCGCGACGACGGCGCCTGGTCCTCGAACCTGTGCAGCCAGGTCTCGCCCGGGACGATGCGTGAAGCCGCGTCGCCGCTTCCGGCCCCCACGAGCGACGGCCCGGTCCGGTTCGTCGCCGGCGGGAGCTTCGGCGACACCCAGACGATGCTGCTCGACGCACGCGGGCGCACGGTGGGTTACGGCGCCGGCGACTCCGACGTCGTCTACGTCTCGGGGTGCCGCGGCCGCGGCAGGATGATCGAGGTCGGAATCGTGTACCCCGGCCCGGCGGTCCTCGTCGTGCGCGACGTCTCCTCGCAGAACACCGTCCGGTCGGTCGAGCTCCCGATCGGCGGGGGCCCCAAGAGGGTCTCGGGCGCGCTCTGTCTGTCGAAGAGCGGCCGGAGGGCCATCGTGTTCGCGACCGACCACGAGGGGCGCGCGGTCTTGCTCGAGGTCACCGGCACCGACGTCGACGTCCTGTGGCGAGGCGACGCGCGGGGAGCTGCGTTCGCCGGCCGGCGCGCGTACATCGAGAAAGACGGCGCGCTCGGGCGCGTGTCGCTGCGCACGGGGGCCGAGCGCCGGGTGACCTCGCTGCCCGGCGACTACACGAGCGAGCTCGCGGTGAGCCCGGACGGAACGAAGCTCGCCGGCGTCGCGTACCCGGCGTACGACCGCAGCGACGAGCGGCCTTCGCAGGTCTTCGTCGTCGACCTGACCCGCCGTCGCATCCGGACGGCGTCGCTCGGCACGGGCGAGCGCGACGCCCACGTGCGCTGGCTCTCCGACAAGAGGCTCGCGATGTTCGTCCTCTACCCGGACGCGAGCCGCGTCTACGACATGAAGCTCGAGGTGCGCTCCCGGTTCGGCCGCTGGCAGGGCCACACCACCGCGATCGTCGGCGACACCGCCTACGGCGTCGACTACGAGGGCGGTTTGTGGAGCGTCGACCTGCCCGACGGGACGCCCGAGCGCGTGCGCCGGCTGCCGAGCCCGGTCGTGTACGACCTCGCGCCGCTGGAGTAGCCGCCGAGGTACCGTGGCGGTGACCCAGACGCAAGGAGGATCCACATGAAGACGAGCCTCAGGCGGCTTGCGGTGCCGCTGCTCGCAGGCGTTCTGTTGTTGGGTGCCTGCTCGGACGGCGGCGGAGGCGAGGAAGAGGCTGCCGAGAACCCGAAGCAGGCGTTCACCGAGGCGCTCGACGCGCTCGCGGAGTACGAAGGCGTCACGCTCGAGCTGAGTCTCGAGGCGGACCCCGCGGCCCTCGAGGAGGACGACACGCCGCCGGAGGTCGCCGAGGCGATAGTGAACTCGTCGGTCACGATCTCGGCGAAGGGCGCGACCCTCGAGGACTCACAGGTCCAGTTCACGATCAACGTGGACGGGAACGAGGACGCCGCCGAGCTCCGTTCGGTCGACCAGGCCGTCTATCTCCGAGCCGACGTAGGGGAGCTCGTCGAGAAGTTCGGGGGCGACCCCGCGCAGATCGACGCGTTCGCGCAACAGGCGACCGCGCAGGGGTTCGACTTCGCGCAGGCCTTCGTCGACGGTGACTGGGTCGGGATCGAGGGGCTGGACGATCTCGCCCAGCAGTTCGGCCTTCCTCAGCCCACCGCCGACCCCGAGCAGGCGGCCGAGTTCGTCGACCAGATCGCAGGGATCCTCGAGCAGAACGTCGAGGTGACGTCCGAGGGCACCGACGACGTCGGCGCGCACCTCCTGCTCAGCGTCCCGCTGAGAGACACGGTCGAAGATCTGTACAACTCGTTGCAGGAGTTCGTGGAGGCACCTGCGGGGACGCTTCCGACCGACACCCTCTCCGACGTGCCGGACGTAGACGTGCCCGTCGACGTCTGGGTGAGCGACGGCCGCCTCGTCCAGGTCGAGCTCGACCTCGTGGCGATCGCCGAGGCCGCCGGCGAGGAGCCGCCCGAGGACGTCGACGAGTTCGTGGTGCGCGTCGGAGTGGACGAGTTCACCGAGGACGTCGAGGCACCGTCGGACTTCGCCGAGATCGACCTGAAGCAGCTCTTCGAGGCGTTCTTCGGCGCGTCGCTGGGCGGGATGGATTCCGCCGGCGGCTCGGCCGGGTCTCCGCCGGTGCCGGGCGGCAACCGCGAGGTCGTCGTGCCGGAGCTAGGCCTCGCGTGCTCGGACATCCAGATGCTGTCGCCGGAGGAGATCGAGCAGTTCCTCTCGGCGTCCGGCGTCCCGGGTGCTCTGAAGCAGGTGCGGCGGGCCTGCCCCGAGCTGTTCTGACGCGCGAGAGCCGGCGCACCTCGAAGACGTCGAGGCCGCGGTACCAGTACGCGGACCAATAGCTCGTCCGCGCCGTACGGAAGTGCGCGACCTCCTCGGGCGCGTCGGGATCGCTCCAGTCGAGCACGTTCATCCCGCCCGCGAGTGCACCCTGAAGTCGCCGAAGCTCCGTCGTTACGTGAGGCAACCGACTGGGAATCGTTCGAGGCGTGGTGGAGGACGTGGGTTCTCGAAGTGATCGAGAACGATCCGACCAGGGTTCGTTGGGAATGGTGGAGGTGCTAGTGCAGGGGAGCGACCGAGATTGAGCGTCGACGTCGTTCTCGAGCGGTACGTAGCCGAACTCGACGCGGCTTACAAGGCGGCGCGAGGCACCGAGCCCTTCGACGACTCTAAAATTCTGGATCTCGTTGAGGAGCTGGTCGTCGCTTGTACCTCTGCGCTCCTCGACGAGCTTGGCGAGCCCAGACCGGCGAACGAGTCGCCGGATGAGCTCGTGGCACGCGCCACTGAATCGATTCGCAACCATCCTGAGGCATTCGTGGAAGACGCCTCGGTCAAATCCCTTGAGCGAGAGCTCCACGGACTCCACGACGTGCTGCGTGACCTCGCCTACTTCCGCCAGGGTATCGGGGTGTTGAAGAACGGCCACAAGCCTGCCGACATGAGGTGGCTCACCGAGGGCCCGATGGAGTCGTATGCCGTCAGCGCGCTGAGCAGGGTCTCGGAGGCGCTCAGGAGCGATCTCCCACAGGTTCACCGGATCGCTCCGGAAGCCGAAGTCGACCTCGCCCATACCCGCGCCGGCATCATCGCGCTCCTACGGCAAGACCTCGGACCGGACGAATTCATGAGCGCAGCCATCGACCTCGGCGCGTCGCAGACGGGGCCCGCCGGGTGGGACGCGTTTCGGGCCCTTGCATACGAGGAGGAGCTCGAGAAGCGTTCGTCGTTCTTCGTCGACGTGATCTCGCGCAATCCTCCGGGAGCTCCCCTGGCGGGTCTCTACGGCGAGATCGCGTATCCGAGCCGCGGCGGCAAGACGGTTGCCGACGTCGACGTCACGGGTTCCGACGCATACGAGCCGGACGACGAAGAATGGTTCGGCTCGATCACCTACACGCCTCGTGACAGCTTGGCCGGGTCCGAGGTGCTGGCAAAGATCTACGAGATGGCCTATCTGCCGGGTGGACTCGGAAACGCCGCCGATTACACGTTGTGTCTGGCGTGGGGGGCCTACCTCTCACGCGCCTGTGCGCGCCGGTTCGTGCTGGAGACGGGG
>DASQDO010000069.1:0-2095 GCA_035634135.1 Actinomycetota bacterium | reverse complement strand
GGCGCTCGCGACCGACCCGCGCGTCTCTACTCTCGGCATCGAGGTGTCCATCCGCGGCGACGCGGTCTTCCTGAGCGGCGACGTCGGCACGGGCGAGCGCAGGGAGGCGGTGGCCCAGGTCGTCGCGGAGCTGCTGCCCGGCTACACGGTCCACAACGACACCAGCGCGCCGGAGTTCCCCGCCGGCGTCGAGACGGAGCACCTGTCGTGATCCGGATAGCCGCCGCGGGAGACGTCCATTTCGGCGAGGACTCCGCCGGGACGCTGCAGCCGCACCTGCCGGAGGTGGCGGACCGCGCCGACCTCCTCGTGCTCGCCGGTGACCTCACGCGCTGCGGCAGCCCCGACGAGGCGGCCGTCCTCGCGAAGGAGCTGAGCGGCCTCCCGCTGCCCGTCTTCACCGTCCTCGGCAACCACGACTACCACGACGGCAAGCAGGGCGAGATCACGCAGGTGCTCGAGGAGCACGGGATCAGGGTCCTCGAGGGCACAGGCGAGGTCGTGACCGTCGGCGGCAAGCGCGTCGGCGTGGCGGGGATCAAGGGGTTCGGCGGGGGCTTCGCCGGCGCGTGCGGAAGCGAGTTCGGTGAGCCCGAGATGAAGAGCTTCATCCGGCACACGAAGCAGACCTCGGCGCGCCTCGAGGAGGCTCTCGGAGGCCTCGACGCGGACGTCAAGGTCTGCGTGCTGCACTACTCCCCCGTCGAAGAGACCCTGCGCGGCGAACGCCTCGAGATCTACCCGTTCCTCGGGAGCTACCTCCTCGCGGAGGCGGTCGACCGCGCCGGCGCCGACATCGTCTTCCACGGCCACGCGCACGCGGGTTCGGAGAAGGGCGTGACGCCGGGCGGGGTGCGCGTGCGCAACGTCGCGCAGCCCGTGATCGGAAAGGCCTTCAAGGCCTATTGCCTGGGTGACGGCGGGCACGACGACTGCTAGAGCCGCGCGACGGTTAGCGCGGCGGGCGTTGGGTAACCCCGCACCCATGGAAGACGACAAGGCACGCCAGCTGTTGAATGACGAACGCACGCGGCTCGAAGGGCTGCGTAAGCGGATCGACGACCCGGGGGTCGAGACGCAGGAGGACAGCCTCTCCGAGCTCACCACGGCCGATCAGCACCCCGCGGACGTCGGGTCCGAGACGTTCGAGCGCACCAAGAACCTGTCGCTGCAAGAAGACGTCGACGGCCGCCTTGCGGACGTCGACCGGGCCCTCGAGAAGCTCGACGCGGGCACGTTCGGCACGTGCGAGACGTGCGGGAACCCGATCCCCGACGAGCGGCTCGAAGCGGTCCCGGGAGCGCGTTACTGCGTGGAGCACCAGGCCCAGCAGGAGCGCACGGTCCCGGCCGAGTAGCCGGCTACCTCGAGCGCGCTGCTTTCTGCGCCTTCTCGCGCGCCTCGCGCGCGCGGCGGCGGGCTTCCGACGCGGCCTCCGATGCGGCGAGCGCCGCGGCTTCCGCGCGCTCCGCTTCCGCGCTCAGCCGCGCGGCTTCCTCTTCTGCCTCGGCGGCCAGTCGCTTCAGCTCTTCGAGCTCGTCATCGGCGTCGTCGGGCTCGGGGGTGGACGTGAACGCGTCGAGCGAGAACGCGCCGAGGGCATCGAACCCCGCGGGCTCGAGGTCGTCCGGCAGGGCGCCGCGTCGTAGCAGCTCGCGCTCCTCGTCCTCGGCCCCCGCCTGGAGCGTCTGCGTCACGCGTTGGAGCGTCGTCGCCGACGCCGCATGACCGGCCGCTTCGGCGAGCTCACCCGCGCGGCGCGTGAGCTTCGCTACGAGCTCGCGCCGCTGCGCCCCGAGCTTCTGTATGTCGGGGGCCGAGCGCGCCTCCTTCAAGCGGTCGAGGAGGTCGAGCAGCCGGGCTATCCCGTCGGAATCGTCGCGCGCGAGCTGGTTGACGACCCATGCGGAGACCGGCGGCTTCTTCAGCTTCTTCACCCGTGCGGCTTCCTCGGCGCGGCCCTCGTCCTTCAGCGCCCGTGCGAGGTCGTTCCGCGCGGACGTGAACTCTTCGAGCGGCAGCGCGTACAGGTCGGCCGGTTCCACGACCGTCAGCCTAGAAGGTGTCAGCTCCTCGTGGGCGTGAGGGAGCTCCG
>DASQDO010000068.1:0-9789 GCA_035634135.1 Actinomycetota bacterium | reverse complement strand
GCGCGCGGGTGTTCAGAAGTGAGCGGACCGATCGTCGCGACGCGCCCACACTCGGCGAAGGGCGCTCCCGGTCGACGGAGGCGAGCCCAGGCTGGTCCACAAGGCCCCGGGGGCGAGCGGGAGCTCGTGGACGCCGGACGGCTCGAGGATCCTGTTCGACGCGGCCCCCGCGGGCAAGTCCGACCTCTACACCGTGAGCCCCGACGGCAGCGACGTCGTGAACCTGACGGAGACGCCGGACGTGGACGAGGTCACGCCCGAGTGGTGGGCACCGCCCGCGGCCGAGCCGCACATGCCGGAGTGCGGCACCCCCCCGCCCCTCGCGGGCGACGACCTAGGTGGAATCCGCCGAGTGTCCTAAAATTGTCGTACTAATATGACGAGAAGACGTCAATGGGAAGGATGAGGCCGTTGGCAAACTCCGTGCTCGACCGCACGGCCGCGGCCGCGCTCGAGCGACAGTTGCGGGACGCGAATCTGACGCTTGCCAGGGAGAAAGAGGTCCCCGAACGGGTCGAGAAGCTCGTTCGCAAGATCGGCTCGGACGTGATGAACATCTCGCCGCAGGAGTCGGATGCAGTCGATCCATACCTCCTCCTGGCATTGCATCAAGGGGCGCTCATCGCCCTGTTCGCATTGGACGTCAACAGCTCGTCGCGTAAGCGGACGATGCTCAGAGTCGCGCTGGAGAAGATGCGCCAGGCCGCGCGGGACATCATCGAGGGCATCCCCACGAGCGAAGACCGGTCCTCGAAGGACGTCGCTCGGTGGTTAGTCGAAGCGCTGGCGGTACCGCAGGCCGAGATTGCCGGAGCCCTGTCGGTCAACGGTCGAACGTTCCAGCGATGGATCTCGTCATCGGATCCCTCAGAACCTCGGGACGAGGAGGCGTTGAAGGTCCGGGTGTTGGCGCGCGTCGCACAGAACCTTCGCCACGCCTTTAGTGGTCCCGGCGTGCTCGCCTGGCTGGAGCGCCCACATCCAGAGCTCAAGGGCGCTGCGCCGCGAGACCTTCTGTCGAAACGCGAGAACTTCGAACAGCTGGTTCACCTTGCTGCGGCGGCGCGCTCCAGCGCGTCTACGTAGCAACCCGGATGGCCGACATCGTCGCCTACCGCATCGCCGGCTGGGATACGCCCTTCTGGGTCAGCCCGAATAGGTGGCCGCGGAGGTTCAACAAGGCGGGCAGGGGACCCGTTCAATACTGGGCCCTGCACCCCTTGGGACCACTCGCTGAGGTGCTGCGCGCTCAAGGACTCCGTTCGCCGGACGCGCTCCAGGAGTTGCGTCTTCGCGTCTGGGTGTCGCGCGTGAAGGTGAGGAAGGTCGAGGAAGTCAATTTCGACAACGCCGGCGATTACGGACTCGAGCCGCAACACCTCATCTCCGATGACTACGGCGCGTGTCAAGAGCTTGGCGACCGGTGTCTTCGCGAAGGTGACTCGCCGGAGGTGTTGGAAGTGCCGAGCGCAGCTCTACCGGGCACACGCAACCTGGTGATGTTCGGACCTCGCGTCGCGGTTCCGTACTTGATCGACCCGATAGGCCCAACCGACGTCCCCACCTCGATTTGCGCCGAGGGCTCGAGAGCACCGGCGGAGCTCCTTCCGCTCGTACGGCACCTCGGCGAGCCTCACACCGAGTTCGAGGCATGGCGTACCGGTACCGCGTTCGCTTTCGCCGAGCCCGACATCGGACGGAGCTAGTCGCCGCGACGTTCCGGTCCTTACGGTCGTGTCCGGGGCCACCCGGCCCCCAGCCGCAGCGCGACCCCGGAGCCCAGCGCTATCCCCGCCAGCCCGAACATCGCCCAGCCGATCGTCGGGATCGATCCGTCGGCGAACACTGACGCCGTCGCGATCGACGCGGCCACCCCACCCGCGCTCATGACGAGCTTGCCGATCCTCGCCGCGGCGAGCGCTCGCTCGGGCGAGGGCCGCGCGGCCGCGCCGTAGCGGAACGCCACTACGCAAACGATCGTGCCGCACAGCACGAAGACCGCATCCGCCCACTCCGGCACCATCCCCGGCTCCTCGACGGTGACCCGCTACGTCGTGACCTTGCGCCACTTCCACGACTCGACGACGTCGTCGAAGACGGACACGAACGACCCCCATTCGGACTTCGGCGCGACCAGCCCCACGAACAGGACCTGGCCGCCGCGCATCACCGCGATCTGGCGCGACCGCAGACCGTCCGCGCCCGGGGCGATCTCGAGCAGGACCGCCTTCTCGCCGGCGAGCGTCACGGAGCTGCTGCCCGTCAGGCTGTCGCCGAACTCCTTCTCGACGTCGGAGCGGATGCTCTCGATCCCCGTGCCGGGTGGCGCGGGGTTCTCCACGTAGCGAACGGATCGCGTCACGACGATGCGCGCTTCCGACGGCGCCTGCGGTTTGGCCACGAGGTCGACCAGGACCGGCCCCTGCCGCTCACCGCTCCCCGTTGGCGTGACGTCGACCCAGCCGACGGGGATCGTCGCCTGGAACGTGACCGGCCGGCCCCCGGCTGCGGGCCGGGTGACCTCGATCGTCGTCGCGGCACTACCGCCCCCCTGGAACCCCTCGCCGAACCCACCGTCCGCCTGGTCGAGCGCGTCGGACACCTGGTCCGTCACGCTGTCCGTCACGTCACTCACCTGGCCGAAGATGCGCGCGATGAAGAAGAGGCCGCCGCCGATCACGACGAGGACGAACAACGTGACCGCCAGGCCGATGACCTTCCCGACGTGCCAGCCGGAGCCCGCGTTCGCCGTGGCCTCGCGCGCAGCTTGCATCGCGCTGGCGAGGGAGTCCGCGCTCGGCATCATCTGCTGCGCGCCCTGTCCGACCCCTCCGGCGGTCGTCACCTGCCCGCTCTGGACACCACCGAACGACGATGCCATCGGCGCCGGGGCCGGCGTCCCGACCTGTGTCGCCATCGTCCCCATCGCGTCCCAGTCGAAGATCATGCGCGTCGGGTTCTGGGGGTCGACCTTCACCGGCACGCGCGCCTGCGGCCCCACCCGGTTCAGGAACCAGAACGGCACGACCTCGCGGACGCGGGTGCTCACGGGAGCGAAGCCCTGGCCCGTCACCTCGACGTCGAAGGCGTACATCGGCTGGTTGTTCACCATGGTCCCGGTCTGGTGGACCGCACGGATCACGGCCTCGCCCGGGACGCCGGAGTTGTAGATGCGCGCCCGTCGCCGCCCGCGGATCTTGAGGTAGACGCCGATCACGAACAACAGCGCGCCGACGCCGAGGAGGACCGTCGCCGCCATGGAGAAGCCGCCGCCGGATCCCGCCGCTCTGCGCTCGGCTTCGAGCGATCCCAATCCGATCGCGAGCTCGACGAACGAAACGAAGATCAGCCACGTCCCGGCAGTGCCGGCGGCCCCGTGTGCCTTCGCCCGCCGCTGTCCGGCCCCCGAGAACTGGCGCGCGAACCCGACCATCATCCCGAGGACCATCACCCCCAGCGGGATGACCACGATCCACGGCATCAGACCGCCGCCGGTCGCCTGGCCCTCGACGCAATCGGTCCACTTGCGCGTGCCTACCTGGAAACTCTCGCAACCGCTGGATTGAGCCACCGCGCCTCCCGCCACCGTCCAAAGCACCCGCCGGATTGCCGATTATGGGAGTCCCGTCGATAGCAGGTCAAGCAAGGCCACGCGACACTCCACCGGTGCGTCTTCCGCCCACCGCTGCCGCCGCGGCCCGTCACTCGATCGACATGTGGCGCCTGTACGTGGACGCGATCCCGGGCGCATCCCTGGAGGAGCGGGACGGGGCCGCTCTCGTGCTGACCGGCATCGACACGACCGGGTTCAACGGCGTGTGGCTGGAGCGCGGTGACGTCCCGGCCGAGGTCGTCGACGGCCTGTTGGACCGGGCTGCGTCCGCGGCAGTCCTCCACTCCCTCCATCTCCCGAGCGGGGCGGCTCCCGCGCTCAGAGAGATACCGCGGCGACGCGGGATGGTCTTCGACGACGAGGAGCCCCTGATGATCCTCGAGGAGGACACCGCGTTGAGGCGCGCCGCGGAGGTGCCGGGGCTCGCAGTCGACCGGCTCGCGCCCGGCGAGGGCGCCGACCACGCTCGCGTGGCCGCCACCGCGTTCGAGGCCCCGGTCGCCGCGTTCGAAGCGGCGGCAACCCCGGCCCTGCTCGCCGTGACCGAGATCGGGTGCTACGTGGGACGCGTCGACGGGGAGGCCGTGACGACGGCGGTCGGCGTGACCTGCCGGGGCGCGACGGGGATCGTGTCGGTCGCGACGCTCGCGGCGCATCGCGGCCGCGGCTACGGCGCCGCCGTGACCGCGCGCGCCGCGCTCGAGGGTTTCGCGGCGGGGGCCGGATGGGTGTGGCTCACGTCGGCCCCCAAGGCCGTGCCGATGTACGCACGTCTCGGGTTCCGCGCCGTCGACACGATCTCGATCTGGGGTTCCGAGTAACCGACGCGAGCCAGCCCGCGAAGAAAAACTTGCGTGAACTACGTAGTCATTCCGGGTGAGATACGCGCACGCCCTCGGAGAGAATCGCCCTTCATGCATTTTGCAACTGCGCTCCGGTGGCGCGTCGCCGCCGCCCTCCTCGTCTCGATGCTCGGGGTCGCCGCCCTGCCCCTGGTAGAGGCGCGCGCCCAGTCGGTCTTCGAGGTCGAGGTCGGCCGCCTCATCCGTGAGGGAGACCTCACCAAGGAGTCGATGCGCTTCTATCCGAGCGAGCTGCAGGTGCGCCAGGGCGACGTCGTTCACTTCACGAGCGTGGGCTTCCACGGTGTCGCGCTCCTGCCGCTCGGAGAGACGGCGGGCGAGTGGGCCGCCGCGAACGCCGGCGGGGTCGGGCGTCCCTGGTCACTGTTCGAGCCGGACGCGGACGAGGGCCCCGACGTGCTGAAGGGCAACCTCTCGGCGATCTTCCCAAGCCGCGACTGCGGGTGGCCGACCGAGGCGCCGTGCGAGTTCGACGCCCGGCCGCACGAGCTGGGCGACGTGCTCGGGTCGGGCCTCGCGCTCGTCCCGCAGGGCGACTCCGCGCAGGCGCATCAGCTCGACTTCTCGGTCACGATCAACGCCGACCCGGGCGAGGCCGTGGAGGTCGTCGACGTCGTCAACCCGAAGATGTCGATGCGGATCGAGGTCGTCGGCGAAGACGAGCCCGTCTCGGACCCGGCGACGCTCGCCGAGCAGGCCGACGAGGTCTTCGCGCAGGACGTCGCGACCGCCAACCGTCTGCACCGCTCCTACTCGCGCCGGAACGCCACGAAGAAGGTCAGGGGCAAGACGTATCGGATGGCGTGGGCGGGGGTCGAGACGCAGACGGTCTCGTTGCGCGGGATGTACCCGAGGAAGATCACGATCAAGAAGGGCCAGGGCGTTCGCTGGAACTTCAACAAGAACGTCTTCAGCGCCTACACCGTCACGTTCCCCGCGGGGCGCGCGATCTCGCAGGCGAACGCCTTCCCGGTGATCGCCTGCGACCCGGACGGAGACGTCGAGTCCGAGGCCCCCGACACCGCGCCCACGTCGGCTCAGGCTCCGTACTGCGCGAGCTACGCGGAGCTCGAGCTCGAGGTCCCGGCCGGGCTCGCGTCCCCCGCGGGCGACGCACGGCTGACGAGCGCGAAGGACATCGCGAGCTCGGGGCTGCGCGGGGCGGGGCTCGTCACCGACGCTCGCCCCTACGACCTGTTGTTCTCGAAGCCGTCGCCGAAGATGGGCTTCGGCTACGCGTCTCTGCTGCACGAGATCAGTGGCGTCCGCGCGGCCGGCAAGGTCGTCGTGAGGAGGAAGTAGATGAAGGGCAGAAATCTGCTCGCCTTCGCGTGCGCGGGGATGCTCCTCACTGCCTGCGAGGTGTTCCCCACCTCGATGCAGGACGACCCCGCGGCGATCGAGCCGATCGCAGACATGTCGCAGGAGATCACGATCACTGAGCCCCCGACGTCCGAGCTCAAGGAGCGGATCGTCTTCCAGCAGGGCCCGATCCGCCCGGAGATCTACACGATGGGCACGAACGGGTACCAGCCGAGGCGCCTGACGAAGAACGTCCAGGCCGACCGCGAGCCGAGCTGGTCGTTCGACGCGAAGAAGGTCGTCTATCGCTGTCACGTGCTGACGTTCTGCATGTCGAACCCGGACGGCACGGGGGCCGAGCAGGTCTACACGCACACCGAGCCGTCCGCGACGGACGTAGGGGATCCGAAGCTGTCGCCGGACGGGCGCTCGATCGCCTTCGACGCCGAGATCTTCAGGGGCGGGAAGGAGGCGACCACCGGCGACGTCCTCGTCGTGAACCTCGACACGAAGCGCGTCACGAACGTCTCCAACACGCCCAACCAGGAAGACGACGACCCGACGTGGCACCCGACCGGTGGCCTCCTGTGGTCTCGGGCCGGGCAGCTCGCCTACGACGCGGACGCGGCCCCCGGCGGCGAGGTCCTCACGCTGACGGACCCGGGGACGCGCGTGACGCAGCCCGACGTCTCCCCCAGCGGCAACAAGATCGCCTACGTCGCGAGGCTCGCGGGGGACACCCAGACCGACGTCTACGTGTTCGACCTGACCGCGCCCGCCGAGACGCCCGACGTGAAGGTCACGTTCACCCCGTTCAACGACGTCGCGCCGTCGTGGTCTCCGAACGACCGCAAGATCGCGCTCGCGAGCAAGGACCAGCCCAGCGACCAGGACCTCGAGATCTTCGTCGTCGACACCCAGCCGCCCGAGGGTGGCACGGCGACGCGCCGCAGGCTCACGTTCAACGACACGGACGAGAACGAGCCCGACTGGGGGGCGCCGCAGGTGACCGCGTCGGTGCAGCAGCGCCTGACTCTGGCCGAGGGCAATCCCGCTTCGGGTCAGACCACCGGCACGACGAACTTCACGTTCGCGGTGTTCCTGTCCGCGCCGGTGTCGCCGGGCGAGCAGGTCACGGTGCGGGTCGCGACACTGGCCGGGTCCGCGACGACCGGCACCGACTACACCGCGGTCGACCAGACGATCACGTTCGATCCCGGCGAGCAGACGAAGACGTTCACGGTCCCCGTCGTCGCCGACGCGGTCTCGGAGACCAACGAGTCGTTCTCGATAAAGATCCAGCAGGTGACGAACGCGCTCATCGGCAACGCCGAGGGCCGCGCGATCATCACCAACGACGACGTCCCACCGGCGACGCCGTCACCCACCCCGACCCCGACGTCGTCGCCCACGCCTCCGCCCGGACAGGCCGGCGGGCAGATCGCGTACACGTCGGGAGTCGACGGCGACTACGACGTCTGGATCATGGACGGCGACGGGACGGACAAGGCGAACCTGACGTCGGACCCGGCGTCGGAGGGATCGCCCGACTTGAGCCCCGACGGGCGCACGGTGGCCTTCCAGCGCATGATCGGATCGCCTTCCGGCGGCAGCCCACCCGACTTCCAGATCTACCAGGTGCCGAGCACCGGGGGCGCCGCGACGTTCCTCAACGGGACGCCGGACGCGTTCGACGTGACACCTGCATGGTCGCCGGACGGCTCGTCGCTCGCATGGGTGTCGTCGACGAGCACGGGTGATCCCGACATCGTCACCGCGTCGCCTCCGACGGCGTCGCCGTCGGTGCTGATCGATACGCCCGACCTCGAGGGCTACGCGGAATGGGGCCGGCTTGCCAACGGCACGAGTGCGATCGCCTACCACGTGCAGCCCGACGACCCTGCCGGACAGTGGCAGGTGCGTCTCGTCGAGCTCCCGTCCAAGACCGTCCGTTCGTTCGGCGAAGGACGCCACCCGGAGATCTCTCCGAACGGCCGCACGCTCGTGTTCGCGAGCAACAGGGCCGGCGGTGATTACGAGATCTACACACTCGACCTGACGACCGCGGGCGCGTCGCCGACCGCGCTG
This sequence comes from Actinomycetota bacterium, assembly GCA_035634135.1. GTDB lineage: Bacteria > Actinomycetota > CADDZG01 > CADDZG01 > WHSQ01 > JALZEG01. The sequence goes on along the minus strand of DASQDO010000068.1, from coordinate 1,923 downwards.
ACGAACAACACGGTCGACGACTTCACGCCGTCGTGGTCGCCGGACGGGACGAAGATCGCCTGGACGAGCCACCCGAACGGGGGCCGCGCCGACGTGTTCACGATGAACGCGAACGGCTCGGGTCAGCAGAACGTCACGAACAGCCCGGCCACCGACGACTTCGAGCCCTCGTGGGGCGTGAAGCCGGCGTCGTCCTCACCGCGAGAGACGACGCCGGCGACGATCCTCGTGATGGTCCCGCTGATGGGGGCCGCGTCGGCCCTCGCAGCTCGCAGGAAGAGGAGCTAAGCGCCGCGGGCTGCGATCGCCCGCTGCGCGTACTCCATCACCTCACGGTCGACCATCCCGCGCGACGCCTTCTCCGGGCCCTCTTGGTCGTACATGGTCTGCAGGGACTTCATGACCGCGGGGTCGCCGCCGGTGAACTGCTCGATCAGCCCGGTCCAGCGCGCGGCGAGCTCCTGCATGCGAGGGTCGGCCGGGTCGGTCCCCTTCTCCATCTCGGCGCGGACGGCGGCCATCAGGTCCGACCACTCCTGCTCGGCCCTCTTCATCGCGTCGTCGCCGCCGAGCTCCTCGCGGCGCCGCTCGAGTTCCGCCAGCTGCTCCGGCGTGTAGTACTTCTCGTGCATCGTCATCTCCTCCACAATCTCGACCAACTGTCCCGGCGGCATCTCGCCGTCGCGCTCCAGCACCTCCAGCAGCTCCGCCAGCCGGTGCCGTAAGCGCCGCTGCACGACCAGCTGCCGGTCGAGCTCGGCGAGACGTCTCTTCGTCGCCTCCCTCGCGTCGACGCCGTCCCGGACGAGCGCACCGATCTCGGCGAGCGAGAAGCCGAGCCCTCGCAACGCGACGATCGAGTACAGCGCCCGGACGTCGTCGCCCGAGTAGAGACGGTGGCCGGCAGGGGTGCGGCCCGACGGCTTCAACAAGCCGACCTCGTCGTAGTGATGCAGCGTCCTCACGGTGAGGCCGGTCGCCCGGGCGAGCTCGCCGACCCTCCACTCCTGCCGTTCCATGACGAGACGCTAGACCCTCACGCGACGTGAGGTGCAAGCGCGGCAGGGACCCGACACGGGGTGGCGAAACCTCCCCCAATCGGGCGAATCGACGCGTTCGAAAACAGGAGGGCGGGCTAGATGACGACTACGCGCTTGAGCAGGGCGGTGCCGGCCTTGGTGGCCGCTGCACTTCTGGCGGCGTCCTTCCGCGGAGGAGTGCCGGCGACCGCGAGCTCGATCAGCGCCGACGTCACGTCGGGCGGGGGCACCGTCGCCCACGCCGACGGAAAGAAGCTCCCCTACAAGGGACGCCAGCAGGCGCGCTTCTACCGGATCGGCCTTCCGGCCGGCGAGCCGACGATCGCGATCGCCGAGAACGGCGACATGTTCTTCCCGTCGATCGACGTCGACTCGAGCCCGCCGAACCACGTCGAGGTCGTGCGGTCGAAGGACGAGGGCAAGACGTGGGAGATCGTCTCGCCGAACCTCGCGGGGGCCGCGAACTCCCACCCGATCTCGCTCGACCCGTACGTGTGGGCCGACCGGGACACCGACCGGATCTTCAACCTCGATCTCACGGTCGCGTGCTCGCTGATGTCGTTCACCGACGACCTCGGCGAGACCTGGACGACGAACCCGCTCGCGTGCGGGCGCCCGGTGAACGACCACCACACGCTGTTCGGAGGCCCGCCCGCCACGAGCACGACCGTCGGATATCCGAACGTCCTCTACTACTGCTGGAACGACGTCGCTTCGTCCTCGTGCTCGAAGTCGATCGACGGCGGGCTCACGTGGTCGGCGACGGGCTCGCCCGCGTTCACGGGCGTGCAGCCGACCGCGGGCGACGACGGCGAGCCGCCTCCCTTCTGCGGCGGGCTCCACGGCCACGGAGTCGTCGGCCGCGACGGAGCGATCTTCCTGC
>DASQDO010000067.1:0-1704 GCA_035634135.1 Actinomycetota bacterium | reverse complement strand
ACGCCGTCGCCCGAGCCGTCGCCGAGCGCGACGCCGGTTGCGACCGAGGTCCCGGACGCCTCGCCGATCCTGCGCCCGACCGAGCCGCTGTGGCCGGCAGCCGGTGGACGCGGGGGCCGGGCCGACCGCAAGCCGCCGTCGCGGCCCAAGGACCTCCTGTCGGCTGCTCTCGAGACCGGCTCGTACCTGTGGTGGGACTCGGCCAGTGACGACCGCGGCGTCGTGGGCTACGCGATCTGGAGGGACGGTCGCAGGATCGGCCGGACGCGCTCGACGAGCTTCGAGGACCTGAAGGGCCGCGGCAGCCGCCACGTCTACGCAGTGCGCGCCTTCGACGCTGCCGGCAACCGCTCGAAGGCGGCGGTCCTGCGGGTGCGGACGGTCAGGAACGCGTCGACGCTCGCACGGACGTGTCTGGTGCCCTCGCGGGTCTACCGGACCTGCTAGACGGTCCCGTCATCCCCAAGGCCACGACGAGGGCGAAGAACAGCCAGACGTGACGGAAGTGGAGCGTCTCGAGGCTCACTGCCGCCAGCAACACGACGACCATGCCGCCGGCGAGAGCCGCCGGCCTCCATCCCTCGAGGCGCCTTCGCCTGTCGATCGCCACGCGTAACGCCCACCCCGCGGCCACCGCGAACAAAAAGAGGTTGCCGAGCGCGCCGACGAGCCCGCGCTCGATGAGGCCCGCGACGTAGTCGTTGTGGATCTCGCCCGTCAGCGGCGCCCCCCTGTCGGCGAGCGACTCGTCGGTCGACGAGGGGCCGATGCCCAGGACGATGCTGCTGCCGAAGAGCTGGAACGCCTCCTCCCACCGGGCCGCGCGCAAGGTCAGGCTGGTGTTGCTCCGGCCCAGCGACTCGTCGAACACCTCGGTCTCGCCGAGCTGCGTGGCGACCTCGCCGCTGCGCGACAGGAACGTCTGCGGGAGGATCACCAGAGCCGCCAGACCCGCTGCGACGACGGCCATGGCCGCGGCGACGACGGCTTCACGCCGCGCCACGAACGAGACGGCGAACGCGACGAGCGCGCCGGCGGCGAGCGTCACCAGTGCCGTGATCGACTGCGTGTGGTACACGGCGAACAGGAACGGGACGGTCATCAGGAGCTTCAGCGCGACGCTCCGCGGCCGCGGCGCGGCCCACAGGACGAACAGCGACAGGACGAGGTAGTTGCCGGCCATGTTCGGGTCGCGGAACGTCCCCTCGGACCGGCCCCACGCGTCCACCAGCGGGTAGTCGAACAGCACCGGGACGTCGTACGGGTAGCCGAAGCGCGCGAACCACACGACGAACGCCATCACGACGCCGACGACGCCCCAGACCGACGCGATCCAGCGCGTCCGACGACCGTCTTCCGAGATCAGGTAGTTGACGGCGACGACGAACCACACGAAGAGGTACGCGTCCTGGACGACCGCGATCAGCGACTCCTTCGGGACGACGGACTGCGTCACCGCGATCAGTCCGCCCGTGATGATGAGCAGGTAGCTCCCACCCATCGGGATCCGGGCGGCGACCCTCGTGCGAGCCAGGACCGCGAGGCCGAGGATCAGGAACGCGGCGTTGAAGAAGTCGGCCGGGACGGAGTTCGGGCCGATCGGGGGCACGAGCAGCGGCACGGTCACGACGCTCGCGATCATCAGAGGCGTCAGCAGGCGGCGGAGCCGGCTCTCGCGCGCGCGGGCCTCGGCCGGGACCGGGG
>DASQDO010000066.1:0-5081 GCA_035634135.1 Actinomycetota bacterium | reverse complement strand
CCGGCGCCCCTCCGGGCCACCGCCGCGCTCACTCCCCCGTGCCGGCGCTCCTTACGCAGTCGCCGGCTCGCCCAACGCTCCTTCGAGCATCCGCAGAGCCCTGCGGTGCAACTGGCAGACCCGGCTCTCGGTGACGCCCATGTCCCGCCCGATCTCCTTCAGCTGCTTCTCGGCGTAGTAGTGCTCGAACACGACGTTGCGCTCGCGCTCGGGCAGACCGCGGATCGCCGCGGCGACCTCCGCGTGGTCCGCCTCGAGGAGCAGGCCGTCGAACGGCGTACCCGCGGTGCGGTCGCTGAGGCAGTCCTGGAGCCTCGCGCCGACCGTCGTGCGCGCGGCCTGGAAGTCGACCGGGACGACGGTCTCGATCACGCGGCTCGATCGGTTCTCGGCCCCCCTCGGCAGCCACGACATCTTGCGGATCCCGTCGCTCATCGCGCCGCGGATCCGGCACGAGCCGTAGGTCTCGAAGCGGTTGCCCATCTCGGGGCGGAACTTGTCGATGGCGTCCATGAGGCCCTCGACCCCGAAGCTGTAGAGGTCCGCCCGGTAGGAGGCGTGGACGTGGCGGCCGAGTCGCCCGGCGAGGAACTCGACGAGCGGCAGGTAGTTGCGGATCAGCGCCTCGCGGTTCTTGCTCGAGGGATCGGCCCCATAATCGGCCCATAGCTGGTCCACGTCGACGTCCGATTGATGGTGGTTCATCCCGGCCTCCCAGCCCCAATAAGCAACAACAAGCAACAAGCTCAACCGACCCTGACAGCCGGGGCGCTGGGGCCGCATCCCCCTGAGGGGTGCAACGGTTCCCCCTCGAAGGGGAAGTTGGGAGTGGTCCTTGACTAGCTAGATGGGATGGCGGAGAGCGCGAAATCCCTGGTGGGGGCGTAGTCGGGGGGCTAGTCGGCTGAGCGGGGCCCTCGCTTGCGCCGGAGGAGGGCCGCCGCGGTCACGCCGGCTCCGACGACGGTCTCTGCGGCCCCCGCAAGGGTGACGTCGGCTTTCTGGCCGCCGGGGTCGTCGATCCTCGGCACCTGGGCGAGCGAGGCGACCCCCACGGCGACGATCGCGAACCCGAGGGCGGCCACGACCGTCGCTCCGCCGGCCGCCCAGCGCGTGCGCACGGACACCGACGCAATCGCAACGGCCGGGCCGAACAACACGATCGCCGCCGACATCAGTACGGTCGCGGTGTTCACCGCGGGGTCCTCGGGGCAGGTGTCGAAGCAGCGCAGGGCGTAGAGCGCCACGCCGTAGAGCGTGATCGCGGCCCCCACCAGGAGCCCGGCTATCCGCACGATCCAGGCCGTCACGGGCGTACGGCCGGGAGTCGCCCCGCTCCCGTAGAGGTCCAGGTCCCGCCGCTCGCCCACGACGCGATGGTAAAGGGCCGGGCGCGAGAAAGGCGGCCTCGGCGGGCCGCCTCTCGATGCGTGGGCTCCGGGGGCGGGACTCGAACCCGCAACCTACCGGTTAACAGCCGGTTGCTCTGCCGGTTGAGCTACCCCGGATCGGAACCGCGTCATCCTATAGGGGCCGGGGGCCGGGATTTGCCGTACGGCATACCGGGCATACGATCTGGCATCACATCGCTGATCTTTCGGGAGGTCGTCATGCGCGGTCGTCTTGGTGTCCTGATCGGGTTCGGAGCCGGCTACGTGCTCGGCGCCAAGGCCGGCCGGGAGCGTTACGAGCAGCTCCAGCGCCTCTACGAGAACGTCGTGAGCTCGCCGGGCTTCCAGCAGGCGACGGGCAAGGCGAAGGAAGCCGTGGGGACTGGCCTGGAGCAGGCGAAGGACCTGGCGAGCGAGGGCGTGAACAAGGTGAAAGGCAACGACTCGCGCCCGTCGGGCCTGTCGGTCGCTCCCCCGCCGCAGCCCTAAGGCGGCAGCGCCCTACTCGAGGTAGTCCCGGTGCTTGTGGCTCCGGGAGGGGTGCCGCAGCTTCGACAGCGTCTTCGACTCGATCTGGCGGATCCGCTCGCGCGTCACGCCGAACTTCTTGCCCACCTCTTCGAGCGTGCAGGGCTGGCCGTCGACGAGGCCGAAGGGCAGTCGGATCACTTCCTTCTCGCCGTCCGACAGCGTGTGGAGGACCGACTCGAGTTGCTCCTGTAGTAGCCGGAACGACGCCCGCTCGAGCGGGACCACGGCCTCCGAGTCCTCGATGAAGTCGCCGAGGTTCGAGTCCTCTTCCTCGCCGATCGGGGTCTCGAGCGACACCGGCTCCTGGCTGATCTTCTGGATCTCGCGCACCTTCTCGGGCGGGAGCTCCATCTGTTCGCCGATCTCGTCGGCGGTCGGCTCGCGGCCGAGGTCCTGGAGCAGCTGACGCTGGATGCGCAGGAGCTTGTTGATCGTCTCGACCATGTGGACCGGGATGCGGATCGTGCGGGCCTGGTCGGCGATCGCACGCGTGATCGCCTGGCGTATCCACCACGTCGCGTACGTCGAGAACTTGTAGCCCTTCGTGTAGTCGAACTTCTCGACCGCGCGGATGAGCCCGAGGTTCCCTTCCTGGATCAGGTCGAGGAACGCCATGCCGCGGCCCACGTAGCGCTTCGCGATCGAGACCACGAGCCGCAGGTTCGCCTCGACGAGGTGGCGCTTGGCGCGGGCACCGTCGGCGCTCGTCCAGCGGAGCTCGATGCGCTGGTCGTCGGGAAGCGTCTCGGCCTCGCGCTCGAGGCGCTCGTCCGCGAACACGCCGGCCTCGATCCGTTTCGCGAGCGAGACCTCCTCTTGCGCGGTCAGCAGCGCGACGCGCCCGATCTCCTTCAGGTACATGCGGACGGGGTCGTTCGTCGGCGCCTTGAGGGCCATGTCGACCTCGCGTCTTGCGCGCACGCGGTCCTCGTCGGCGTCGGGGGCGGGCACGGCCTCGACGGCCTCTTCTTCTTCCTCTTCCTCTTCGATCACCTCGTCCTCGACGACGTCGACGCCGAGGTCGATCAGACGCTGGTACACCGCGTCGGTCTCGTCGGGGTTGAGGTCGAGCGTCGACAGCTTGTCGGCGAGGTCCGCGGCCGTGATCGATCCTTCGGCCTTGGCGCCGCGGATGACCTTGTCGACCTCGAGCTGCGCCGGGGTGACGTCGGTGAGCGTTCCACCCGCGGGTGGCTCGACCGGCGGCGTCTCGGGCGGCGCGGTCGTGACTGCGTTCGTTTCCTGGTCGCTCATCTACGCGGCCCCCTGGACCTGGCGGAGCAGGTCGCGGCGTTCGGCTTCCAGCCCGACCAGCTCGGTGAACAGCGCGTCGTGACGCGCGGGGTCTTCGAGCGGGTTGATCTCCTGCAGGGTGTTGCGGCGGCCCTTGATGTCGCGCTCGAGGACGAACACCTTTAGCCGCACGAAGACCTCACGAACGCGCGCGTCGAGGTCGTCGCCGGTCGGGAAGCCGGCGCCCACCGTGAGCTCGGTGAACAACGACAGGGCTTCGGGCGACAGCTGCTCCGCGAAAGCACGCTCGTCGATCGCACTCCCGACGTCTACCCACGAGCGCGCACGCGCGAACAGCTCGCGTCGCGCAGCCGATGTGAAGTGGGTGGGCTCGATGTCCTTGGCCCAGGGACCCGCTTCCTGAGTCCGTAGAAGCAGCAACTGGAGCGCCTCCCGCTCGACCTTCACGTGTCCAGGGAAGCGACGGTCACCTTGCGGACCCGTTTCACCCCCCGACGCCCCGGCCCCCAAGGAGCGCTCCCCCGCGAGCTCCCTGTGGATGACCTCGGCGTCCACCCCGATCCGCTGCGCGGCGAGGTATGCGTACTCGCCGCGCACCACCGGATCGGACTGCCACCCTAGCACTTCGGCTGCCTTGCCCACGGCGACGGCACGCGCTTCCGGCGTGTCGAGCGGGAGCTTCGCCAGCGTCTGTTCGAGCTTGAACTCGAGCAGCGGCTGCGCGGCGTCGATCACCTTGCGGATGCCTTCGTCGCCGTCGGATTTGACGACGTCGGCCGGGTCTCGTCCCGCCGGCAGCGGCGCGACGAGCACCTCGATCCCGATCCGGCGATGGATGCCGAAACCGCGTTCGGTCGCACCCGCGCCGGCCGCGTCGGCGTCGAACATCAGCACCGCCCGCGAGGTGAACTTCTTGAGCTGTTCGAAGTGCGTGTCGCCGAGCGCGACGCCGTTCGTCGCGACGGCCTCTTGCACCCCGGCCTCGTGGAGAGCGATCACGTCGGTGTAGCCCTCGACCACGAGCGCGGCCCCGCGTGCGATCGCCGACTTCGCACGGTTGAGCCCGTACATCACGCGCGACTTCGAGAACACCGGTGTCTCGGACGTGTTGAGGTACTTCGGCTGCTGGTCGCCGAGAGCACGGGCGCCGAACCCGACGACGTCTCCCTGCAGGTTCCACGTCGGGAACGTGATCCTCTGGCGGAACGTGTCGTAGAGGGAGCCGTCGCGGTCGCTCACCCGGGCGAGGTCGGCCTGGACGATCTCCTCCTGCTTGAAGCCCTTGCTCAGCAGATGCCGCGCCAAAGCGTTGCGGCCCGGGGCGTAGCCCAGCTGCCACCGTTCGGCGACGTCGCGCCCGAACCCGCGGCTCTCGAGGTAGGTGCGGGCGGGGGCCGCGTCCGGAGTCGTGAACAGCTGCTGGTTGAAGAAGCGGGCCGCGAGGTCGTTCGCCTCGACGATCCGCGCCTTGACGCCCCGCTGAGCCGAGTGCTCGCCGGGCCGGGACTCCTCGTAGTGGAGCTCGAACGCGAACCGCCGGGCGAGCCATTCGACCGCCTCGGGGAACGGCAGGTTCTCGGTCTTCTGGACGAAGTGGTAGACGTTGCCGCCCTCGCCGCACCCGAAGCAGTGCCACAGCCCCTTCGCCGCGTCGACCTGGAACGACGGCGTCTTCTCGGAGTGGAAGGGGCAGAGCCCCTTGAACGTGTGCGAGCCGGCGCGCTTGCGCTGGGAATGGGCCGAGACGACCTCGACGAGGTCAGCGCGCTCGCGCAGAGCGTCTATGTCGTCGTCTTTGATCTTGGCCATCCCACCTCCTCTGGGCGTCTCGCCGAGGCGACCCGCGCCCCCTTACGGGCGCGGCTCATGAAGGAAGGGGAAGTGGACTCATTGTAGGACCCCCAG
>DASQDO010000065.1:0-3245 GCA_035634135.1 Actinomycetota bacterium | reverse complement strand
TCGAGGAACGCGTCGACGACCTCGCCGTCCTCGTCGCGCACGGGGACGCCCGTGACGCCGGCCTTCCACGGGTAGGCGCCGGTCCCGAGCGTCGAGTGCACCGCCGGAGTCACGGACGGCGAGGACCCGACGGTCGCCCGGTAGGACACGCCGGCCGCCATCAATCTCGCCAGGTTCGGCCAGTCCCCCTCGTACATGTCGAGCGTGTTCCACCCGCCGCCGTCGAGCACGATCGTGAGGATCAGACGCGGGCGCGGCGTACGGGGCAGCGACGTCGCCTCCCCGAGCACCTCGCCGTCGGGGGCGTCGAAGCGCGTCCCGATCAGCTCGGCCATCGTCGGCGCGACGTCCGCGGTCGTAGCCGGCTCGGTCACCTCGGCGTACGACGGGATGATCCCCGGCCCGTAGAACACGAGCGGCACGTCCTGGAGGTACGGCCACGGCCCGGAATGGCTCCAGCCGTCACCTCCGCTCGCCATGTACGCGGGCGTCTTGGGCAGCAGCGAGATCTGGCCGGAACGCGGCTCGTAGAAGCCGCGCCGCGTGCGCTCGAGCCATGCCTTCGGCAGCGCGCAGGCCTGCTCTTCGAAAGACGGGACCGGGCCACGCTCGATCTCGTCGTACACCAGCAGCGCGATGGCCCCGAGCGACACCGCGACGACGAGCGCGGTGACCGCCGCCGCGACCCGGCGCGCTAGCGCGCTGCGGCCGGGGCGTCCGCCGTCCGTAGCAGACCCGCTCTCTTGAACCAGGCGCCGATCACGGCCATCCCTGCGAGGAAGACGAGCCCGGCCCCCGCGAGCAGCAAGCCCTTGGAGTCGTCGCTCCACGCGACCTTCATGATCCCGGCCGCGAGGACCCAGGCGAGGTTGTAGGCGATGTCGTAGAGGGAGAACGCGCGGCCGCGGAAGTCGGCTCCCAGCGCCTCCTGCACGAGGGAGTCGAGCGAGATCTTCGCCAGGAAGAAGCCGAAGCCGAGGAAGAAGGCGAGGGCCGCGATCGCGAGCTTCATCTCGAGGGCTCCGAGGACCGTGACCGCCACCCCGGCGACGACCGACGCCGACAGGACCAGGTGTGCTGTCGAGGCGACCCGCTGGAGGAGCTTGCTCGCGGAGAGGAAGCCGAGCGCGGCCCCCACGGCACCCGCGCCACCGGTGAGGATCGCGATCTGGAGGTCGTCGTCAGCGAGCAGCTCGCGCGCGATGAAGCCGATGCCGACGAGCACGAAGCTCCACAGGAAGCGGAGCCAGAAGTAGGTGGTGATGGACGCGCCGGCCTTCGGGGTGCGCGCCACCTCACGCAGGCCCTGAGCGATCGAGCGTGCGACGTGCGCGACCTCGGCGCCGAGGCTCGACTTCTGACGGTCGGGGTCCATCGACCGCATGGACAGGGGGAACGCGGCGCCGACGAGGTAGACGAGCGCGCCGAACAGGACGATGGGCTCCGCGTCGATGCTCCCCTTCGCGATCAGCGCTATCCCCGCGCCGCCGAGCTGGAACAGCGCGCCTCCGAGCTGCGACACCGCGTTGGCCTCGACGAGAGACGAACCTTCCAGAGTGTCCGGAAGGGCCGCCGACTTGGTCGCCAGCACGACCCGCGTCGAGCTCAGCGTCAGAAGGAATGCCCCGAAGACGACCGCGTCGGGCAGCGACCCGACCCCCGCGAGAGCGATGACCGCGATCACCACGGCCCGCAGCCCGTTCGCGGCCATCAGCAGCCGGCGGCGGTCCCACCGGTCGATGACGACGCCCAGGAACGGGCTCAGGATCGTGTACGGGACGAAGATATAGAGGGCGATCCTCAGGAGCTCGTCGGGCGACTTCGCACCTTCGAGGTCGAAGCCCTTCTGGCCCCCGAAGACGATGCTCGCGGCGAGCGCGACCTGGACGAGCCCGTCGCCGGCCTGCGCGAAGAACTGCGCACCCATCAGCGACCTGAAGTCGCGGTTCCCCATCAGCAGCGCGAGGCCTCGCTTCAGCACGGCCGCACCCTACTCGTCGCCCTCGGGCGGGACCACGAACGAGCTCTCCGGATACATGCCCTTGCCGAACGAGTCGAACCGGTCCGGGTCCGCGACTGGGTCGAGCGACTCGAGGAACCCCGTCGAGAACGCCGCTGCGAACACGCGGTCGTCGAGGCGGCCCTCGGGCACGAGGTCCGCGCCGGGCTGGCCCTCGGGGATGCTGTCGGCGACGGTGTACGTGCCGAGGAAGCGCGCGACGTCCTCGGGCTCCCATCCCTCCTCGGCCATCGCGTCCATGTCGAGGAAGATGTCGGCCGGCGTCACCTTCTCGACGACCTTGCCGAACCGCTCCTCGATGTCCGCCCGCACCTCGCCGGTGTTGATGCGCCAGCCCCCGTGGAGGTCGGGCAGCGGCTGCTGGCCGTGGTCCGCGCTCAGCACGAGCAGGTAGTTGTCGGGGCCCACGACCCTGTCGAGCGCGGCCTTCATCCGCGCGACCTGCGCGTCCGTCTCCCTGAGGACGTCGGCCTGCTCCGGCCTCACCATGTTCCACGAGTGGCCGGCGTGGTCGGGCATCTTCATCTCGATCCAGAACAGGTCCGTGACCGCGTCCCTGCCGAGCTCGCTGTCGACGATGTAGTCGACGATCAAGTCACCGGTCAGACGCGTGAACGCGGGGGTCCCCGGCCTGATCGCCGGCTCGCGCAACTCCTCGATCGTGTGGCCGAACCATGCGTCGTCGGTGAGGCCGTCGCGCTCGTCGAGCTCGTGCTCGTACGCCGCGAGCCGCGCCTCGTCGAACTCCTCGAGGCCCGGGGGCAGCGAGTAGTACTCCTCGTTCGTCCACCAGGTCTCCTCGTCGCGCTCCCACAGCACCGCGACGTCCTTGTCGCCGCCCTGGCGTTGCGCACCGTGGCCGATCATCCCGAGGTGCCAGCCCTCGAACGAGACGGTGCCGACTATCGGGCGGTTCGCGTTCGACACGTCCCAGATCTCCGAGACCGTCGGCGCGTCGAGGAACTGCGGGTCGGCCTCATCGAGGTACACGTCGACGAGGTTCCCCTCGCCGTCGCGCATGACGTGGCCGGGGAGCCCGTGCGTGCGCGGGTAGACGCCGGTCCCGAACGTCGCGTGCAGCGCGCCGGTGATCGAGGGGGCCGAGCCGATCGTGGCGTTGACGTACGTCACGCCCTCGTCCATCAGCCGCTTGATGGTCGGACACGAATCGGGGTGGTACTGGAGCGCGTTCCACCCGCCGCCGTCGATCACGACCGTGAAGATG
>DASQDO010000064.1:0-3808 GCA_035634135.1 Actinomycetota bacterium | reverse complement strand
GACCTGATCCCGCTGGGGCGTGCGGTCGCTCCGGGGGCGGCGTTGCTCAGTCCCCGTGGCCAAGTTCTCGAGAACGGGATGCCTCGTTTCTTCCGCCGCCTCGCCATGGGCGTGTTCGACGTCGAGGACCTGAAGGCGCGGACCGAGGACCTGGCCGCCTTCGTCGAGGGGGCCGCCGCGCACTACGAGATCGACCTCACGCGGACGATCCTGCTCGGCTACTCGAACGGGGCGAACATCGGCGCAAGCCTGCTGCTGTCGAGGCCCGGCCTCGTCCGGGCCGCCGCGCTCCTGCACGCAATGGTCCCGTTCCGCCCGGACGAGACGCCCGCCCTAGCGGGCACCCGGGTGCTGATCACCGGGGGAGAGCAGGACCCGATGATCCCGCTCGACCAGACGCACGAGCTCGCCGAGATCCTGAAGGCAGGCGGTGCCGAAGTGGAGCTGTCGCTCGAGCCCGGCGGGCATCAGCTCACCAACTCAGAGGTCGGCAAGGTCGCCGAGTGGGTGCGCCGGATCGCCGCCGATGCAGCTTAGGGAGATCGACCCGGCCCGGCTCGAGGGCCGCGAGCCTTACTTCCTCATCACGTCCCTCGTCGTGCCGCGGCCGGTCGCGTGGGTCTCGTCGCTGTCGGCCGAGGGCGTCCTCAACGTCGCGCCGCACAGCTACTTCAACGTGATCTCGAGCAACCCCTGGATCGTGCACTTCACGTCGACGGGCGAGAAGGACACGCTGCGCAACGTCCGCGCGACCGGCGAGTTCGTGATCAACGTGGTCACGCGCGAGCTCGTCGAGGAGATGAACTTCACGTCCGCGGACTTCCCTCCCGACGAGAGCGAGTTCGAGTGGGCGGGGCTCGAGCCCGCACCCTCCGAGCGCGTCGCTCCGCCGCGGGTCGCCCGGGCCCGCGTAGCGTTCGAGTGCCGGGTGAACGAGATCGTCTCGAAGGGCAACGGCCACATGGTGTTCGGCGACGTCCTGGTCGCGCACGTGGACGAGGCGCTGTTCGTCGAGGGCCGCGTCGACCCCCATCTGCTCCGTCCGGTCGGGCGTCTCGGCGGCGCGCTCTACACGGACGCGTCGGGCGACATATTCAAGCTCCCGCGCCCCACCTGGGCACAGGTCCAGAGCGGCGAGGTGGAGCCGCCGCGCTAGGCCTTGCGGATGTCGTGGCGGCGGCTCTCGACGGCCATGCAGTGGTCCTGCACGAAGTCGAGCCCGGCCTCCTGGGCGATCCGCTTCGCCTCTTCGGAGACGATGCCGAGCTGTAGCCACAGCGCCTTTGCACCGATCGCGACGGCCTGCCGCGCGATCTCCGGAGCCTCGTCCGCGGGCCGGAACACCTCGACGACGTCGACGGGCTCGGTGACGTCGGTCAGCTGCGCGTAGGCGCGCTCGCCGAGGATCTCGTCCGCCTTGGGGTTCACGGGGACGATGCGGAAGCCCCGGCCCTGGAGCTCGGCGGGGACGCCGCCGCTCGGCTTGTCGGGGGTGCGCGCGATGCCGACGACCGCGATCGTGCCGGAACGCTCGAGGACCTCTCTGGGATCTGCCATGTCGCATGGAACCGCGCGGCCCCCGTGTCCATTCCCTTAGGGTGGCGGGGATGGCATCGGTACGCGACGAGATCCTTGCCGGCATCGTGCAGGACGAGCGCCCCTGGGGGGGCTTTCGTCAGTTCGCGCACAACGCGCTGTGCACGGTGAAGATCCTGACGGTCGCGGACGGGCAGCTCCTGAGCCTCCAGTCACACCGCCACCGCGACGAGCTCTGGGTCGTGCTGGACGAGGGCCTCCAGATCGAGATCGACGGCGAGAAGCACGTATCTCACCCGGGCGACGAGTTCGTCATCCCGCGCGGCGCCAAGCATCGCGTCGGGTCGATCGGGGGCACGGGCCGGATCCTCGAGATCTCGTTCGGCGAGTTCGACGAGGACGACATCGAGCGCTACGAAGACGTATACGGACGCTCTTAGACGGAGGGGGACATGGCTGCGATACCCGACGACCTCAAGGACCTGCTGGACACGACCGCGCTCGCGCACGTCGCGACGGTGACGCCGAAAGGCACGCCGCGGACGTCGCCGATGTGGTTCGACTGGGACGGCGAGCACGTCCTGCTCTCGCACACGAAGGCGCGCGCGAAGTACCGCGACGTGCAGGCGAACCCGCGCATCGCCCTGTCGATCGCCGACCCGGAGAACCCCTATCGCTACCTCGAGATCAGGGGCCCGGTCGAGATCGAGGACGACCCGGACAAGACGCTGATCCACCGCCTGGCCAAGAAGTACAGGGGGGTCGACCGCTACGAGTGGGACGGGCCCGGCGACCACCGCGTGATCTTCCGGGTGACGCCGGAGCGCGTGGTGCCGCGGGGCGGCTAGCGGTAGGGCCTGAGGTCCAGCGACTCCATCGTCGCGAGGTAGCCGGCGTCGCTCGCGCCCGAGAACGAGTACAGCTTCGTCCCCACGGCGACGCTTCCGAACCCGGTGCGGCCCGACGGCAGCGGGGGCAGCGCCACCCAGCGGTTCCGCTTCACGTCGTAGGCCTCGGCGGAGTCGAACACCGCGCCGGTCGCCTCGCCGCCCAGGCATGCGATCAGGTCGTTGGCCGTGACGGCGCAGGTGTGGCCGCTGCGCGGCTGACGCATCGGCGCGAGCTCCTTCCACTCGCCGGTCGCGGGGTCGAAGCGCTGGACGTCGTTCAGGTTCGTGTCGGGGCTGCCGATCCGGCCCCCGATCACGTAGATCAATCCGTCGTGCTCGACGAGCATGTGGTGCTCGCGCGGCTCGGGCATCCCCGGCTCGGTCGACCAGGACCCCGCCGCGACGTCGTACACGAGCGTCGTAGTCGCGAGCTCTCCCTGCTGGCTGAACCCGCCGATCACGTAGAGCTTGCCGTCGTGCTCGACCATGCCCGCAGCGGCGCGGGTCTCGGGCATCGGGGGAAGTGGCTTCCACGCGCCGTCCTCGAATGCGAAGAACCCCGGGATTGCACCGAAGACGACCGCGGTGTACCCGCCCGCGACGTAGACGACGCCGTCGTGCTCGGCGGCCATGGCGTGGTTGACCGGTACCGGGAGCGGCGGAGCGCTCGCCCACGTGTCGGACCTCACGTCGTAGACCTCGACCAGCGGCACCGTCACGACGTCGGGGCCGAACCCGCCCATCACGTAGATCTTGCCGCCGGCGAGCGCGTAGGCGGCCTCGGTGCGTGCGTGCGTCATGGGGGCGTGGCTCTTCCACTTCGGGACGCGCGCCCGTCGAGCAGAGGCGGGGGCCGCGACGGCGGCCACGACGAGCAGGGCGATGGTGGCGCGCAGAAGCGCGTGGCGTCGGGGCACGACGTGGCGGTTCGACCGAGCAGAGCGGGCTCCTGCGGGACGCCCACAATGGCCTCGTGCTGACGGACGTGATCGACGACCTGGCGTGCGTCGTGTGCGGGGGCGCGGTGTCGGCGGCCGGGGGCTCCGTGCGGTGCGAAGCGGGGCATTCGTTCGACGTCGCGCGGCAGGGGTACGTCACGCTTACCGCGGGCGCCGGGGATTCGGCTGAGATGGTCGCCGCGCGCGAGGCTTTTCTCGGCGCCGGGCACTACAGGCCGATCACCGAGGCGGTGGCACGGCACGTCGATCCGGCCGGGCCGGTCGTCGACCTGGGCGCGGGCACCGGCCACCACCTCGCCGGCGTGCTGGCGCACGAGCAGGCCGGCCTCGCGCTCGACTCCTCGAAGCACGCGCTCCGGCGCGCCGCGCGGGCCCATCCGCGCATCGGCGCAGTGGGTGCCGACGCCTGGGGGCCGCTTCCGC
>DASQDO010000063.1:0-1940 GCA_035634135.1 Actinomycetota bacterium | reverse complement strand
GCGGGTGGTGCGGGGGCCGCGCGGCCCCCGCACCGCTCGTCGTATCGGGCGAGGAACGAAAGACGGAGGGAAAGGTCGCATGGCCCAGTACGTCGTGAGACGCATGATGTGGTCGATCGTGATGCTGGTCCTCGTGATCGCCTCCGTGTTCGTGATCTTCTTCGTCATGCCGGGCGGGGCCGGGGGCCGGACGGCCGACGGCCAGAGCCTCCTGGCGATCAAGTTCGCGGGGAAGAACCCGCGGGCCGAGGTCGTCGATCAGGTCGAGAAACGCCTCGGCCTCGACCAGCCCGTCGTCGTCCAGTTCGGGCGCTACGTCGGCAACGCGTTCACGGGCGACCTCGGCTACTCGTACCAGACGCAGGAAGACGTCCTCGACGCGCTCCTCGGCCGCTTCCCCGCGACCGCCGGCCTCGCCCTCGGCGCTTCGGTCCTGTGGCTCGCTATCGGCGTGTCCATCGGCATCATCTCCGCGCTCAAACGAAGATCGCTGCTCGATCGCGGGTCGATGCTGTTCGCGCTCATCGGGGTGTCGATGCCTACGTTCTGGCTCGGCCTCATCGCGGTGTTCACCTTCGACGCGGGCCCGATCCAAGCGCTGCAGGTCTACGACACCGGGTCCTACGTCCCCTTCACCGAGAACCCGTGGGAGTGGTTCAAGGTCATGTGGCTCCCGTGGTTCGTGCTGGCGTTCACGTCGGCCGCGATCTACGCCCGCATGGTCCGCGGCAACCTCCTCGAGGTCCAGGGCGAGGACTACATCCGGACCGCGCGCGCGAAGGGCCTGCGCGAGAAGTCGGTGACGCGCCACGCGCTGCGCAGCGCGCTCACGCCGATCGTGACGATGTACGGGCTCGACCTCGGAATCCTGCTCGGAGGCGCGGTCATCACCGAGCAGATCTTCAACATCCCCGGGATCGGCAGCTACGCGGTCGGTGCGATCAGGAGCCAGAACTTCCCGATCATCCTGGGGACGACGGTGTTCGCGGCCGGGTTCGTGATCATCGCCAACCTGGTCGTCGACATCCTGTACGCGGCCCTCGACCCGCGGGTCCGGTACTCCTAGGCCCGAACGGGCACGTCAGGCTCTACACTTCTCCGATGCCGGCGAACGAGGTCCTCCTCGAGGTCAAGGACCTGCACGTCCACTTCCCGACGAGCGACGGTCTGGTGAAGGCCGTGGACGGCCTGAACTTCACGGTCCGCCGCGGCGAGACCTTCGGCATCGTCGGCGAGTCCGGTTCCGGGAAGAGCGTGACGTGTCTGACCGCGCTCGGTCTCACGAACCTCGACAAGGCCGAGGTCTCCGGCGAGGTCCTCTTCAAGGGCCAGAACCTCCTGGCGCTCGACAAGGAGGAGCTGCGCGGCCTGCGCGGCAAGGAGATGGCGATGATCTTCCAGGATCCGTTCGCCTG
The DNA here is from genome assembly GCA_035634135.1 of Actinomycetota bacterium. Lineage (GTDB taxonomy): Bacteria > Actinomycetota > CADDZG01 > CADDZG01 > WHSQ01 > JALZEG01. Next base: position 525 of record DASQDO010000063.1, on the reverse strand, counting down.
CCTCCACCCCTTCTACCGAGTCGGCGACCAGATCGTCGAGGCGATCCTCGTGCACGAGAAGATGCCGAAGAACCGGGCCGCGGAACGCGCGGTCGAGCTCCTCGCGGCGGTGGGCATCCCCAAGCCGCGCGATCGCTTCAAGGGCTACCCGCACGAGTACTCGGGCGGGATGAGGCAGCGCGCGATGATCGCGATGGCGCTCGCGCACAACCCCGACCTGCTCATCGCCGACGAGCCCACCACGGCCCTCGACGTGACGGTCCAGGCCCAGATACTCGAGCTCATCGACAACGTGAAGCGCGAGTTCGACATCGGCGTGATCCTGATCACCCACGACCTCGGCGTGATCGCCGACGTGGCGCAGACGGTCATGGTCATGTATGCGGGCCGCTCGATGGAGCGCGGCTCCAAGGAGGACCTCTTCGGCCGGCCGCTCCACCCGTACACGTGGGGCCTCCTCGAGTCGATGCCGCGCGTGTCGCAGAAGGGAACGCGGCTCCTTCCGATCGAGGGGTCGCCGCCATC
>DASQDO010000062.1:0-6732 GCA_035634135.1 Actinomycetota bacterium | reverse complement strand
GTTTGCTGCCGATCGTGGCACCGCGAGCGAGCCCCGTCACGGAATCGAACCGTGGACCTTCTCCTTACCATGGAGACGCTCTGCCGTCTGAGCTAACGGGGCCTGAGCCGGTTCAGGATACCTCGGGCTCGAGGTCGATCGAGAGGTCGGCTGCCCGGATCGTGACCTCGAACCAGCGGAAGCATCCTCCCTGGCCGCGGAGCTGGAAGTCGAGGGGCCAGGGCTCGCAGAACGAGACGGGGGCCTCCCAGGCGAAGCCGCCGATCGAGAGCCGGGTGGTGACGGTCCTTGCCACCGTGCTGAAACCGCCGAGGCCGATGATCTCGTCGGTTGCGCCCGTCAGGTCGATCCCCCACATGCGTGCGATCCACCGATCGAACCTGTTGTGAAGCGATCCGGAGTCGACGATGCTGAAGTGCGGGACGCGCTCGTGGCCCTCCACTACGACCGGCACAATCGGCCGAGGACGCCCGCCGCTCGAAGATGGGAGCTCCAAGAAGTCAAATCTCAATGCCGAGGATCGCCCTCACGTCGAAGTCCGGGTCCTCGGGGACGCGGAACATGCCGTCGGCGTACACGTCGTGCCTTTCTACCCAGGAGACGACCTCCTCGGGTGTGTCGGCCGCCACCAAGACCTCGATCCCTTTCACGGCCACCCACTTCCCGATGAACGGCCTAAGAGCCTCGGCCTGGGCGCCTCCGTGGGATCCCACCCGCGCAGGCTCACTCGGCGAGTCGGAGGGATCCGATCTCCGCCCCGCGGGGAACCCGAGGCGGCGCAGGACCCGCCGGGCGTGGTGGGTCGTGAAGTCTGCGCGGTCGAGCCCGGTCGCCAGCGCTACGACCTGCTTCGGGGGAAAGCGGCGTCCGCCGACGACGACGAAATGGTCGGTGAGGGGCTCGGGCAGGACGTCGGCGAGGCGCTCCTCGACCATCGCGCGCGTCAGCCCGAACTCCCGTCCGGCAACGGTCACGCGGATGGAACCATCGGGGCTCTGCGCCATGTCTCCATTTTGGTTTCTCTGATTCGTCTCTGTCAAGGGTGGGTCGGCCAACGAAAAAGCGGCCCCCGAGGGGGCCGCCTCTTCCAAACCGGATGGATCTAGACGCCGATCGCAGCTTCCAGCGTGTCGGCCACCTCGTCCGTGTTCACCTCGACCTCGACCTCGACCTCGCGGACCCGGATGTACGCCTCGGCCTCGCCCGTCGCCGGCAGGCTCGGGTCCGGCGTGCAGCCCGGCTGGGTCGGGTCGCAGAACGGGTTGTCGTCGTGGGGCTTCAGCGTGGGGGGCGGGACGTGGACCTCGACGGACCCGTTGCCCTGGATCTGGCCCTCGCCGTTCGGCAGCGCGACGTCGACGACCGGAGCCTCTTCGTCCCGCGGGGCCTTCGCTGCCCGGCCGGCGCCCTTCGCCTTGACTGCGGCCTCGGAACGCCGCACGAGCGGGGACTCGCCGAGGAGGTTCGCGGGCCTCGGGTCGCCGGCGATGGCCTCCTGCGGCAGCGTCGCCGTCGCCCGGGCGACGGACGAACCCGCCAGCCATACCTCTTCGGCCACCGCGTGCGGGCCGGGGGCCGGGTCTTCGGCCGCATCGGCACCGCCGAACCCGAGCAGCCCCGTGATCGGCGACAGCGAGATCGCAGCCGCAGCCATCACGCTGGCGAGGCTCGAGGCCACGCCCTGCTCGACCTTCGGGAGGTCACGCGAGACGATGACGTGCTGGGGCAGGCCGAAGAAGCGCCGGACCTTGCCGACGAGGACACCGGCCCCCGCGCGCTCGAGGATCGCGCTGAGGTTCCGCCGGGCCCTCATCCGCAGCATCTTGATCGCCGCGGGGCTGGCCTCGGGCGGGCGCTGGTTGCGGTCGAGCTCGGAGAGCAGCACCGACCGCTGGGCGGGGGTCAGCTCGGCGAGAGCACGCCTGACGCGGCTGAGCTCGAGGCGAGCCAGCCCGGAGCGCTCGACGTCACAGATCGCGGGGACGTCCGGCTCGATCTCGACCACCGTGCGGTGGGAGTCGCGGCGGGCGTTGTCCCGGACGATGTTCATCGCGATCGTCAGGGCCAGCCCGATCGGCGAGCCGGCCGGGTCGACCTGGGCCCACATCCGATAGAGGCGGAGGCCGGTCTCCTGGACCACGTCCTCACGCTGGCTGTCGGGAACCTTCTTGCTGCTGAGGAACCGGTGAATGCGCCGTTCCAGGTCCGGCCATACCGCTTCGAAGCTCGACTCCACCTGCGTCGTCATCTTCATCTCCCCCGGATTTCTCCGCCCACACCGCATGGACGACCCGCTGAGAAAGCGACCCGATCATGCCATTGCTCTGCTTAATACGCACGAACCGGGCACTAGTAACAGAAATTGGACGCGGGACTGCTTCGGGACCTGCACGGGACCGGATTTCGTCGTCTCGGTGACGGGGGCTGTCAGCTCGCGTGACGCCGGGCGTTATCTCTCGGCCCTCCGCACGTATCCCCCATATGAGCTGCAAGCGCATCCCGAGGCAAAGGAAACTGCGTGAGAGCCGAACAGAACCCCCCACCCGTTGAGCTGGTCACGGAGTCCGTAGCCCCCGGCTGGATCCTGGTGTCGCCGTCGGCGTTGCCCGACCGGTGGCGGGATCGGGCCACCCCGATGTTCCTCGTCCCGCTCTTGCCGGGCGAGGCCCACGACGTGCTGTCCGGCGAGCCCGCAGGGTCGGAGCTCCACGGCGAGGACTTGGCGCTCGCCCGCCTCGTCGCCCGGGGCGTGCCGGTCGAGGACTGCGCCCGCCAGCTGCACCTGACGTCCCGGACCGTGTACAGGAGGCTGGCCCGGCTCCGCCGGCTCGTCGGCGTGAAGACGACGAGCGAGCTTGTCGCCGAGCTCGCCCGCCGCGGCTTCCGCTAAAGGCTTGCGGCGGCTCGCCGAGGCGACCCGTCGTTCTTGGCGGCTCGCCTAGGCGACCCGTCGTTAAGCCCAGGCTGCGGCCGCCCACTCCATCGTCCGGGCGAGGCCTTCCTCGAGCGGGACGACCGGCTCCCAGCCGAGCGCGCTCCGGGCGTAGCCGATGTCGGGCCGCCGCATCTCCGGGTCGTCGACGGGCCTCTCCTCGAACACGAGCTCGGACTTCCCGCCCGCGGCTTCGTTGATCATCCGGGCGAGCTCGAGGATCGAGACCTCGTGCGGGTTGCCGATGTTCATCGGGCCGCGCTCGTCCGACCGCAGGAACCGGTAGATGCCCTCGATCAAGTCGTCGACGTAGCAGAGGCTGCGCGTCTGGCTGCCGTCGCCGTAGATCGTGATCGGACGCCCGTTCAAGGCCTGCTCGACGAAGTTCGGCACCGCTCGTCCGTCGTTGCGGCGCATGCGGGGGCCGTAGGTGTTGAAGATCCGGATGATCCGAACGGGCACGCCGTGCGTGCGGTGGAACGCCATCGTCGCGGCCTCGGTGAAGCGCTTCGCCTCGTCGTACACGGAGCGCGGCCCGATCGGGTTGACGTGACCCCAGTACGACTCGTTCTGCGGATGCTCCTTCGGGTCGCCGTAGACCTCGGACGTCGACGCGACCATGAAGCCGGCCCCCTTGTCCCGCGCCAGCTCGAGGGCGTTCAACCTCCCGAGCGAGCCGACCTGCAACGTCTCGATCGGCAGCTCGAGGTAGTCGCGGGGAGAAGCCGGCGAGGCGAAGTGCAGCACCCAGTCGACCGGCCCTTCGACGTCGACCGAGACCGTGACGTCTCTCTCCTCGAACCGGAAGCGCGGCTCGGAGCCGAGGTGGTCCAGGTTGGCGGCGTCGCCGGTCAGCAGGGAGTCGTGGCAGACGACGTCCCATCCCTCGCGCACGAGTCGCTCGCAGAGGTGCGAGCCGAGGAACCCGGCTCCGCCGGTTACGAGGGCTGTCGGCATGGGCGGCTCAGACGATGGCCCGGCGGCCCATCGGGTAATACGCGAAACCCGCGGCGCCGACCGACTCCGGATCGAAGACGTTGCGGCCGTCGACGATGATCGGCCGAGACATCACCGACCTCAGCTTGGCGAGGTCGACGTCCTTGAACTCCTGCCATTCCGTGCAGACGACGACGCAGTCGGCCCCGTCGGCGGCGGCGTAGAGGTCGGGGGCCAGCCGCAGCCCGGGCACCTCCGCGGCCGCCTCGTCCCGCACGACCGGGTCGTACGCGACGACGTCCGCGCCGCGATCGAGCAGCCGCCGCGCGACGCCGAGGGCCGGGGCGAAGCGGCTGTCGTCGGTCTCGGGCTTGAACGCGAGGCCGAACAGCGCGACGCGCTTGTCCTCGAGGTTCCACAGCGCGTCGACGACCTTCTCGACGGCCGCGTCGAGGGCCTCTTCGTTGATGCGCTCGACCTCTCGCAGCAGCGGGAAGTCGTAGCCGAGCCCGCTCGCCAGGCGCTCGAACGCCTGGATGTCCTTCGGGAAGCAGTAGCCCCCGTAGCCGAGCCCCGCGTTGAGGAACGCGCGCCCTATGCGGGAGTCCGAGCCCATCACGTCGACGACGTCGACGACGTCGGCTCCGGCCCGTTCGCACATCCTGGCGAGCGCGTTGGCGAACGAGATCTTCAGCGACAGGAACGCGTTGCACGCGTGCTTCGCGAGCTCCGCGGTCGCGATGTTGGTCTCGACGAGGGGGTAGCCCTGCGCGACCCACGGCGCGTAGACCTCGCGCATCTTCTCGAAGGCCCACTCGGAGTCGGCCCCGACGAGGATCCGCTCGGGATGCATCGAGTCCTCGATCGCCTTGCCCTCGCGCAGGAACTCGGGGTTCGAGGCGATCTCGAGCTCGGGCAGTGACGACGACCGGACCTGCTTGAGCGTGCGGCGCAGGCGCTGGGCCGTGCCGGCGGGGACAGTGGACTTCTCGACGACGACCGTCTGCTTCGTCGACTTCCGCGCGACGTCGATCGCCGACTGCTCGACGGCGACGAGGTTCGCCTCGCCCGTCGCGCGGGGCGGCGTCCCCACACAGATGAAGGCGACGTCAGCCTCGGCCACCGCGTCCTCCGACTGGGTCGAGAAGCTCAGCGACCCGCCGTCGAGGAGCTCGGCCAGCATCTCGTCCAGCCCCGGCTCGTAGAACCACGACCGGCCGTCCCGCAGCATCGCGATCTTCTCCGCGTCGACGTCGACCCCGACGACCTCGTGGCCGACCTTCGCGAGCGAGGCGCAGGTGACCAGCCCGACGTGTCCCGTTCCGATGACCCCGATCTTCATGCGGGGAAGACTAAGCCGTGTGGGCCACCGCCACGGGCCGCGCGAGGGGGACGTTCAGGTGGAAGGTGGCGCCGCGGCCCGGCTCGCTCTCGACCCAGACGTCGCCGCCCATGGACGAGAGCGCACGCCGAGCTATGAACAAACCCACCCCGGCCCCCTGCGTCTCACGCGTGAGCACGTCTCCCAGCCGGACGAAGCGGTCGAAGATCCGGTCGTGGTCGGAGCGGGCGATGCCGGGCCCTTCGTCGGTCACCGACACGCGGGCGTAGCCGTGGTCGCGCCCGACGGTGATCGTCACGAGGCCGTCGGGGCCGCCGAACTTCGCGGCGTTGTCGAGCACGTGGCCGATCGCCTGCTCGAGGCGGTCGGCATCGGCGCGCACGACCACGTCGGGCTCCTCGACCACCACGCGATGCCGGTGGTCGCCGAGCACCCTGGACGCCGTGTCGCCGACGAGCTCGTCGAGCGTGACCGTCCCGTCGCTGGAGTGCGCGAGGCCACCGCTCTCTATCTGCGAGACCAGCAGCAGGTTCATCACCAGCCGTTCGAGCCTGTCCGAGCCCCGCTGCATCACCGTGACCATCTGGTCCGAGAGGTCGTCGGACAGGTTTTGGGAGCCGCGTGCGAGGACCTGGAGCGCGCCCTTGATGCTCGTCAGCGGAGTGCGCAGCTCGTGGCTGATCGTCGACAGGAAGTCCGACTTCGCCTCCTCGGCCTCGTGCTCCGCGGTGACGTCGCGGACGAGCAGCACGTGCGCGACGTGCTCGCCTACGTCGACGGGCCCGGCGGTGACCGAGACCCAGCGTCCCGGGCCCTCCTTGGTGACGACCTCGACCTCGTTCGTCTCGCTCGCGGCGGTGATCTCCTCGGTCGCGACGCGGCGCTGGTCGTCGCGGCGGAGGACCACGCGGTCGGCGAGGGGACGGCCCATGACGTCGGCGGCGCGGTAGCCGGTGATCCGCTCGAGCGCCGGGTTCCACGCTCTGACGTAGCCGCGGTGGTCCAGGAGCGCGATGCCCTCGCGTGACCCGTGGAAGATGCGCGCGAACCGCTGGCGCTCCTCCGCGACCTCCGCGTAGAGCCGGTGCGAACCGAGCGTGGTCAGGAGCTCGGCCGCTACCGCCTCGAGCAGCAGCGCGTCACCGTTGCCGAAGTCACCGGCGCCGATGCGGTCGACCGCGACCAGACAGCCGAGAACGCCTTCCTCGTCGAGCAAAGGCACCGCCGCCAGCGTGCGCACGCCCAGCGCGTCGAGGATCGCGCGCTCGGCGTCGCCGCCGTCCTGCGAGAGCGACAGCGCCGCCTCGCGCATCTCGACCTCCATCATGAGAGAGGCCAGGGGACCGATCTCGAGCGGCGCCATCTGCGCGACGACGCCGTCGGTGTCGACCGCCGACCACACCGTCTGACGTCCGAGCTTCAGCACGACGAGCGTCTCGCGCGCGCACACGATCTCGCGCACGGCGTCGAGGACCCCCCTTATCGCCTCGTCGAGCTCGGGGCTGCCGGCAAGAGCGCGGCT
>DASQDO010000061.1:0-2403 GCA_035634135.1 Actinomycetota bacterium | reverse complement strand
TGATGTGCGAGCGGACAGCGCGCTCCTCCTCGGCCGTCACCGCACCGAGCACGTAGGGCGCGATGAGGGACTTGATCTCGTCGTGCGTCACGACCATCCCTCGCTCTCCTGTGTCGGGGCCAGTGCCTCGCGCAAGCGGATCAACCCGTCGCGCAGCCGGGTCTTCGCCGTGCCTTCGGGGATCTCGAGCTCGTGAGCGACCTCGCGGTACGTCCGGCCCCCGAAATACGCGAGCACGATCGCCTCTCGTTGGACCTCGCTGAGCTTGCCGAGCGCGGCCGACACGCGCTGCCGCTCCTCGACCTCGGCGCCCGGGTCGTGCGTCTGCTCGGTCACCGGTAGCTCCTTGGCGAGGACGTCGCGGGTCCGGCGCAGGGACTGCTCCTTGCGGACGAGGTCGACGGCCTTGTTGCGGACGATGCCGAGCAGGAACGACTGGAGGCTGCCGCGGGCCGGGTCGAACGCGCCCGGCCGGCGCCACAGCGCAAGGAACGCGTCCTGTGCGACCTCCTCGGCGAGCGTGGGGTCGGCGAGGACGCGCCTGGCCATCCCATGAACGACACCTCCGTACTCGTCGACGACCTCGCGGAGGGCAGACTCGTCCCGGACGAGGAGCCTCTCGATCAACTGCACGTCGGGACGGACCTCCATCGGGGCATCGTAGTGGCGTGCTGTCGGAGAGGGTTCGGAAGACCTAGGCGTCGTGGATTGGCCGTTACGCTCGCCACGTGGAAGACCTCCTCGCACGCCGCCGGTGGCCGTTTCTCGCCTTCGCCGCGGTCGGCGTCGTGGCGTGCGTCGTCATCGTCGCCCTGCCCGACAGCCTGCTCGCCCAGATGGAGCGCAACCGCCCGCTGGACAGCGGACAGGCGGGGTGGGCCTACCGGCTCCTGGTCCTCTTCGCCCTCGTCGCGGCGGCCTTCACGATGTTCCGGGCGTTCACGGTCGACTCGGTCAAGCGCTCGCAGGAGCGCGACCCCAAGACGAGGGCCATGCCGGCGGAGCGAGTCGTCGACTCGGTGTCGCAGAACGCCGCCTCCGTCCCGCTGTTGACGGTCGTCTACGGCGTGGCTTCGGTCATCTTCACCGGGCAGAGGGGGGGCTTCTGGCTCTTCCCGCTGATCGCCCTCGGGCAGGGGGCCTGGCACTACCGCTCGGTCGGCGAGATCGCGCGGTGGCTCTCGTTCCAGCCGGAGCCCGAGGTGGAAGAGGAGGTCTCGACGGAATGGAAGCGGGAGCCTCCGGACTACTGCCCCCCGCTGGCGCGCGGGCTGCTTACTGGGCGCTGAAGACCTCGTGGGAGGGATCGGGGGCCACGCGCGTGCGACGCCCGACGCGCCCGCGCTGGTCACTCTCGCTCGCCGGCTGACGTTCGGCGAGCTCGACGAGCGCCAGCAGCGGCTCGCCGGGCTCTTGCATGCCGGTGGGCTACGCGCCCGCGACCGGATAGCGGTGTGGTCGTCGAACCGCCTGGAGTCGCTCGAGGTAACCACAGGCGCGCTGCGGGCCGGGATCGTGCCGGTGCCGGTCAACGCGTTGCTGACTCCCTCCGAAGCCGCGTACCTGATCGAGGACTCCGGCGCGCGCTGGCTGTTCACCGACCGGCCGGTCGAGCCGTGGCCTCCGCTCGAGAGATCCGTGACCTTCGGAGACGCGTACGAACGGTGTCTTCACGAGGCAGAGCCGGCTTCGATCTCCGACTACGCACTCGGGCGGCCGAGGCACTACACCTCGGGAACGACGGGGGCGCCGAAGGGGGTGTGGGTCGAACCGGCCGGCGAGGCCGCCGCGGGTGAGACCTCGCGCGACTTCGCGTCGCAATGGGGGCTCACGCCCGACGAGGTACACCTCTTGTGCTCGCCGCTCGCGCACTCCGCGCCGCATCGGTTCTCGCTGCGGACACTCGAAGCGGGCGGGAGCGTCGTGCTGCAGGCGCGCTTCGAAGCGATGGAGACCCTGGCCGCGGTCGAGCTCTTCGGCGTCACCTCGACGTTCGTCGTGCCGACGCACCTCGAGCGGATCTTCTCGCTCGAGCCGAAGGTGCTGAAGCGCCACTACTCGTCGAGCATGCGGATGCTCATCCACGCGGGGGCCCCGATCCGCGAGGCGACGAAGCGGCGCGCTATCGAGTTCTTCCCGGAGGGCTCGGTGTGGGAGTTCTACGGGTCGACCGAGGGGGGCGCGACCCGGATCTCGCCGGAGGAGTGGCTGCGGAAGCCGGGCAGTGTCGGGACGGCCCGGCCGGGCGCGGCGATCCTGATCCGGGACGAGACGGGTGCGCCCGTACCGCGGGGCGAGGTCGGCGTGGTCTGGGTGCGCGACCCCCATGCCGAGCGGTTCTCGTACTGGGGGGACGAGGAGAAGACCCGGGGCGCGTGGGACGGCGACGCGTTCACGGTCGGC
>DASQDO010000060.1:0-10369 GCA_035634135.1 Actinomycetota bacterium | reverse complement strand
CACGAGCTCGTCGCGGCCCTCGCGCCCCATCCACGAGTTGCGCCGAGGCGACTTCACGGCTGCGGCTTCCGTGAGGTCGAGCGCGACGACGAAGTCGTACCAGGCCCCCTTCGTGTTCGCGACGTGGACCTCCCACACGATCTCCGCGTCGGCCGACGTGATCTCGCCGACGAGCTCGCCGTCGGAGTCGTAGCCGTAGATGCGGAAGCGCGCAGCCTGGCGCTTCAACCGGCCCTGCGCGTCCTTGTAGGCGTCCTCTTGCCTCGGGCGCAGGACCTCGGGGCCGACGAAGTACTCGTCCGGGCTGTCACCCACCCTCGCAATACCGATGGCCGGGTGAATGCGAGCACTGGCGATACGCCCCACTTTGCCCCCCAAGTCTCGGTGGTGTGAAGCGCTATGTAACAGCAGGAACTATGCGGCTACAAGGGGAAACGGCTCCCCCGATCCGGTAGACGGGCGCTAGGGGGCGGGGACGAACGTCTCCTTGATCGCCTCGAACAGGGCCTGCGACTCCTCCCAGTCCTCGGCTCGGGTCTGGAAGTTCAGCGCGTAGCCGTACGTGTCGGTGACGACCCCTACGTTGATCGCGTGCACGCCGGAGTACGTGTACTCCCACTCGGCCGCCGGGAAGCCCTGGAACGTCACCGGGTCGACGCGGATCTCCTCGTAGTCCGCGTACCGGCCGGCGAAGCTCGCCGACTGTCCCTCCCACGCCGCCACGGGGTCGTCGCCCGGCGTGGGCGTCCAGTCCATACGCAGGTACGCGCCGGTCTCGGGATCGGTGAAGTCCGTCCGGGTGTCGCCGAGCGGCTCGACGTCCCAGCCCTCCGGGTACGAGACCTGGTAGCCGGCCTCGGGATCCTCGTACTCGGTGAGCTCCGGCACGACGCCCGCCGGTTCGGCCTCCTCCGCGGGCTCCTCGGGGTCCGTCTCGTCTCCGCGCTCGTTCGCCGCGCCTCGGTTCCGGCCGGCTTCGTTTCCGGCTCCACCCTCGTCCTCGCCCATCGAGAGGAACAGCAAGACGGCGACGACGAGCAGGAGCCCGGCCGCGGCGAGGATGGCGAGCCACGGCCTTGCACGCGGGGCCGCAGGGACCGGCGCGGGTTCGACAGGCGCGGGTTCGGTCGCGACCTCGGCGGGCTCGGTCACGACCTCCGTCGGCGGGGGCGCGACCTCCGTCGTCGAACCGCCCGCCAGCGCCCGCTCGAGCATCCGCCTCAACACCTCCGGCGACGGCCTCTGCGCCGGGTCCTTCTCGAGCAGCGACCCGATGACCTCGCGCAGCGCTCGCGCCTTGCGGAGCGGGCGGGGCTCCTCCCCCACCACCGCCGTCAGCGTCGGGATCGCCTGGCCGCGGTCGAACGGCGGCTCGCCCTCCACCGCGTAGTAGAGGGTCGCGCCCAGCGACCACAGGTCGGAGGCGGGGCCGGTGACGTCTTCGCTCGCCTGCTCGGGGGCCATGTACGACGGGGAGCCGAGCACGAGTCCCGTCGCGGTCAGCCGCGGGTCGCCCTTGACGCTCGCGATGCCGAAGTCGGCGAGCTTCGCGTGGCGGCCCTGCGGGAGCATGACGTTCGCGGGCTTGACGTCGCGGTGCACGATCCCCTGCGCGTGCGCGGCTTCGAGCGCGCCGAGGATCTCGAGCCCCACCCGGGCCGCGCGCTCCTCGTCGAGGGGGCCGTCGCGGCGGACCACGTCTTCGAGCGTCGGTGCCTCGACGAGCTCCATCACGATGTAGGGGCGGCCCTCTTCTTCGAGGACGTCGTAGACGATGACCGCGCCGGGATGCGAGATGCTCGCCGCGGCCCTCGCTTCGCGCAGTACCCGCGAGCGCGTCACCGCGCGCTCCTCCTCGGGAACGGTCGCGGGGAGCTGGACCTCCTTGACGGCCACGGCCCGCTGGAGGAGGCGGTCGGTCGCGCGCCACACGGTGCCCATGCCCCCGCGTCCGATGGACTCTTCGAGGGCGTACCGGGACCCGACGACGCGCTCGGTCTCCTGAGCCGGCATGGGCGAGTCCTTACCCAGCGGACGCGCTCCGTATCCGTCTTGCTTCAGACCGTCTCCACCCGGTGCGTCTCGGCGGTCAGAAAGGCCGCCAGCTCGCGGGCCTCCGACTCGGGGATCGACACGACGCAGTGGGCCCGGTCGCCCACCCAGACGCTGAACCTCACGTGGTTGGCCGGCACCTCGACCGTGCCCTCGGGGGCCTCGATCACCTCCGCCCCCCGGTAGCTGGTCACGCGCAGGAACGCGTCTGCGGGGTCTTCGTCGGCGACGCGCAGTCCGGCGAAGAAGCGGGCGGTCTTGCTCACGGGGCCCCCTTTCGTCCCATCCCTAGAGCTTGGCGAGCGCTTTCCTTACCTTCGTCAGGTCGTCGACCAGACCCTTCATCTCGACCTCGCGCTCGTCGGGCGCGCGCAGGATCGCCGACGGGTGGATCGTCGCGGTCACGAGCGGCGCGAGGTCGGACTCGACGAACTCGCCGCGCTGCTGCGTCACCTTGAACGAGCGGCCGAGCAGCGCCTGGGCCGCGGTCGCGCCGAGGCACACGAGCGCGGCCGGCCGGACCACCTCTATCTCCGCGTCGAGCCAGGGACGGCACGCGGTGATTTCGGCCATGTTCGGCTTCTTGTGGATTCGGCGCTTGCCGCGTTGTTCGAACTTGAAGTGCTTCACGACGTTCGTGACGTAGGCCTGGTCGCGGTCGATGCCGGCGGCCACGAGGGCCTCGTCGAGGAGGCGGCCCGCCGGCCCGACGAAGGGCTCGCCTGCGACGTCCTCCTGGTCGCCCGGCTGCTCGCCGACGAGCATCACCTGCGAGCGCGTGAGTCCCTTGCCGAAGACGGTCTGGGTCGCGTTGCGATAGAGGTCGCACGCAGTGCAGGTGGCGGCCGTGCTGCGGAGCTCGTCGAGGTCTGGGTCGACCGGGACCATCGCCATGACGGCTCCACTCTACGCGCTGGAATCTAGGTCACGGCCTCCAGCGGAGCGTCGTCCAGCCAGTTCGTCCTCGTCGCACCCCGTGCGAGGAGAGCCTTCAACTCGTCGTGGTCGAGGGGGGTCCCCAGAAAGAAGCCCTGGCCCTCGTGGCAGCCGAGGCGCCGCACCTCGCGCAGCTGCTCCGGCGTCTCGATCCCCTCCGCCACGATCCGGAGGTTGAGGTTCTCGCCGATCTGCACGATAGCGCGGGCGAGGGCCGCGTCCTCGACGCCGCGGTCGATCCCGTCGATGAACGACCGGTCGATCTTCAGCATGTCGATCGGGAACGACCGGAGGTAGCTGAGCGACGAGTAGCCGGTGCCGAAGTCGTCGATCGCGATCGTCACGCCCAGGTCCTTCAGGCCCTGGATCGCCGCGAGCGTCGCCGGCGAGTCGTTGAGGAACACGCTCTCGGTGATCTCGAGAACGAGGTCGGACGCAGGGAAGCGCGTCACCTCCAGGGTGTCGGCGACCTGCTGCACGAGGTCCGTCTCCTGGAACTGGCGGACGGAGAGGTTCACGCTGACCTTCATCTCCGCGGCCTCCGGATGCGTCTTCTTCCACGCCGCGCCGTTGCGGCACGCCTCCCGGAGGATCCACCGCCCGAGCGGCACGATCAGCCCCGTCTCCTCCGCGAGCTCCACGAAGTCCATCGGCGGGATCAGGCCCTTCGTCGGATGCGCCCACCGCAGCAGCGCCTCGGCCCCCGACATGCACCCGGTAGCCATGTCGACTATCGGCTGGTAGTGGACGACGAACTCATTGCGCGTGACCGCCGTCTGCAGGTCGAGCTCCTGCCGGATCCGTTGCGTGCGCGCGAGCCTGAGCTCCGGGCGGTAGACCTCATAGCAGCCGCGCCCGCGCGCCTTCGCCGCGTACATCGCGACGTCGGCGTTGCCGAGCAGCTCCTCGGTCCCCTCCTTGCCGTCCTTCAGCGCGAGTCCGATGCTGGCCCCGATCGTGACCGGGTGCCCGCCGAGGTCGAAGGGGGCCGTGAACGTGCGGATGATGCGCTCCGCGACGCGCGGCGCCTCGGCCGCGCTGAACATCCCCTCCAGCAGGATCGCGAACTCGTCGCCGCCGAGCCGCGCGATCGTGTCGGCCGGACGCACGGACTCGCCCAGCCGTCCGGCGACGGCCTTCAGCAGCTCGTCGCCGACGTCGTGGCCCATCGAGTCGTTGACCGCCTTGAACTCGTCGAGGTCGATGAACATGTCCGCGAGCGGCGCGCGCGACCGCGCGACGCGAGCGAGCGCGTGCTGCAGACGCTCCCGCAGGAGCGCACGGTTCGCCAGCCCGGTGAGCGGGTCGTGGAAGGCCTGGTGCGCGAGCTGCTCCTGCAGGGCTTCGTTGTCGCGCTCGGCGACCTTGCGCTCCGAGATGTCGCGCGCGTTCAGCACGATGCCGCCGACGTAGGCGTCGTCGAGCAGGTTCGTCGCGGTGACCTCCAGGTCCTTGAACGAGCCGTCGTCGTGGCGGACGCGGCACTCGAGCTTCGACGACGCGCCGCGCGGCTCCGCCGCGAGCTCCGCGAGCGAGCCGCGCACCCGCTTGCGCTCGTCCGGGTGCGCGAGCAGGAGCAGGTCCTCGCCGCACACTTGCTCCGGCGTGATCCCGAACACCTCGGCGACCGCAGGGCTCGCGTAGAGCGCGCGCCCGCGCTCGTCGATGATGCAGATGACGTCGCGGGAGTTCTGGACCAGCGACCGGAAGCGCGCCTCGCTCTCCGACAGGACCTTGCGCTGCGCCTCGTCGACGGCGGCAGCCCGGCGCGCGCGGTCGAACTGGAGGAACGCGAGCAGCACGAGGGCAAAGCCGAGGATGCCGAGCGTCCCGAAGTCGGCCATCCGGCTCGCGTCCTGGGTGAGGGCGTCGAAGCGCGCATCCTGCTGGGCCAGCTCCTGCGAGACGTTGCGGTACGCGAGGTCGACCCGCGACCGGTGGTAGCCGAACGACTCGTCGAAGCGGCCGGCCGTCAGCAGTGCGGACTGCGCTTCGAGCGACACCTGGTACCGGTTCACCGCGACCGCGAGGTCGTCCAGCTCGGTGGAGCCGGGCTCGGCGGCCCTGAGTCGCGTCAGCGCCTGGGCCACCTCGTCGTCGAGGCGGGCGAGCTCGTCGGGCAGGGACCTGAGCTCGCGAGCGAGCGTCGCGTTCGGCCTGCCCTCGGCGACGAGCCCGAGCTCGAGCGCGTTCGACTCGAGGACCCTCTGACGGTTCGCCGAAGCCGAGATACGGCTGAGCATGACCTGCGCCTCGCGGCGATCGTCGGCACGCTGGCGGATAGCGATGATCCCGAAGCCCGCCGTCAGGACGACGACGATGGGCAGCACGAGCGCGATCGCGCCCGCGACGCGCCGGCCCGGGCGCACCCGGACGACATCGGAGGCCGCCCCGCCGAACAGGCGACCGGCTTTGACTGCCATGCCCCTCCCACCACTGGAACGCTGATGCTCGTCAGCGGTTTATCGGCGGTGCGAGGGCATTCCTGAATGGCGCGAACATGCCGCCCATGGCGATCCTCCTGGGGCTGGCCGCCGCCCTGACGTACGGAGCGGGCGATTTCGTCGGGGGGCTCGTCACCCGCCGAGCCCCCCTCTTCACGGTCGTACTGCTGTCGCAGGTAGCCGGGACCGCCCTGCTGTTCGCCGCCGTCCCGTTCTTCGTCGAGTCGGGACCGACCGCATCCGCCCTCGCGTGGGGAGGCGCCAGCGGCGTCGCGGGGTCCACGGGGGTCCTCTTCCTCTACCGCGGGCTGGCGGCGGGGCGGATGAGCGTCGTGGCGCCGATCACTTCGGTCGAAGCCGCCGTGGTCCCGGTGGTCTGGGGGCTGGCGACGGGCGAGCGGCCCCCGGCCCTCGCCCTGGTGGGCGTCGTCGTGGCGCTCGCCGCGGTGGTGCTGGTAGCCGGGTTCGAGCCGCGGGACGTCGCCGAGGACGAGCCGGACGGCCCGCCTCGGGGCCGGTTCGCTCCGGGGGTCGCGGACGCCCTCGTCGCGGGCGTCGCGTTCGGAGCGTTCTTCATCCTGCTGGACGGCGCGGGCGACGAGACCGGGCTGTGGCCTCTCGTCGCGGGCCGGACGGCGTCGTTCACGATCCTCACGGTCCTGGTGCTGGTGCGGCGCGAGCGCATCCACGCGGCCCCCGGGACCCGTGTCCCGATCGTCGCTGCCGGAGCGCTCGACGTCGCGGCGAACCTCCTCTATCTCCTCGCGACGAGAGAGGGCCTGCTGTCGATCGTGGCGGTGCTCACGTCCCTGTATCCCGCGAGCACGATCCTGCTGGCGAGGATCTTCCTGGGCGAGCGGATGGGGCGGCTGCAGGTCGGGGGCCTCGCGCTCGCCGCCGCCGGCGTCGTGATGATGACCGCGCCTTAGCCGGCCTTCTCGAGCGGGGGCGTCAGAGCCTCCTCGACCACGCCGTCCTCCCGGAACACCAGGAAGCGGTCGAACACGCGCATGAACCACCGGTCGTGCGTCACCGCGAGCACGCTGCCGGTGTAGCCGTCGAGGCCCTTCTCGAGAGCCTCGGCCGACGCGATGTCGAGGTTGTCCGTCGGCTCGTCCAGCAGCAGCATCGTCGGGCTCGCGATCTCGAGCATGAGGATCTGCAAACGCGCCTGCTGCCCGCCCGACAGCTTCGAGAAAGGTTGCTGCGCGTCCGCCGCGAGCTCGTAGCGCTTGAGCGCCGACATCGCCGGGGTCCGCTGCAGGCCCGTCCCCATCACGAGGTCGAGGATCGGCTTGGGATCCCATTCGGGGTGCTGGTGGGTCTGCGAGAAGAAGCCCGGCTCGACCCGGGCGCCTAGCATCCACGTCCCCTCGTGGCCCACGTCCTCGCCCGCGAGCAGCCTGAGGAAGTGGCTCTTGCCGGTGCCGTTGCGCCCGAGGATCCCCACGCGTTCGCCGAAGTGGATCTCGGTGTCGAACGGCTCGACGAGCCCCGGCAGCGTGAGGCCGCGCGCCCGGAACGCGATCTTGCCCGTCCGGCCCCCGGCCACGCGCACCCGCACGTTCTGCTCGACGAGCCGCGGCGGCGGCTCGTTCTCCTTCTCGTAACGCCGCAGGCGCTTCTCCATGGCCTCGGCGCGCGACGCCCAGTCCGAGTTGTAGGCGGCCTTCCTCTTGAACTCCTTCACGAGAGCGGTCAGCCGCTCGTGCTCCTGCCGGTAGTGACGGTGCTGCTCCTCCATGCGATCCATCCGCTGCTCGCGCGCGGCGTGATAGGTCTCGAAGCCGCCGCCGTGCGTCCACACGCGGTTCCCTTCGAGCGTCACGATCCGGTGCGCGGTCGCGGCGAGGAGCGCGCGGTCGTGCGTCACGTAGAGGATCGTCTTCTGCGACGCCCTCATCTGCTCCTCGAGCCATGCCTTGCCCTGGAGGTCGAGGAAGTTGTCCGGCTCGTCGAGCAGCACGACCGTCGCGTCCGACCGGAAGATGACCTCGAGCGCGAGGCGCTTCTGCTCGCCGCCGGAGAACGTCGCGATCGGCCGGTCCTCGACGCGGTGGAACGGGAGCTTGACGGCGATCGTCGTGCACGTGTCCCACAGCACCTCGGCCGTGTAGCCGCCGGCGGACTCCCACCCCGCGAGGGCCGCGGCGTACCGGAGCTGTGACTTCTTCCCGCCGTCCTCTGCGATCGCGGCCTCGGCGTCGGCGAGAGCGCGCGCAGCGGCCTGCAACGGCGCGGGCGAGAGCTGGAGCATGAGGTCGCGCACGGTGAGGCTCTCGCCGGGGATCCCGACGAACTGGCGCATGACGGCGAGCACGCCGTCGACGCGCACCGCGCCGCTCTGGACCTTCTCGTCACCACCTATCAGTCGCAGCAGCGTCGTCTTGCCGGTGCCGTTCGCGCCGACGAGCGCGACGTGGTCGCCGTCGCCGGCGCGGAACGTCGCCTCTTCGAGGAGCGTCCGGCCCCCCGGCACCCTGTGCGTCAAGTTGACGACCTCGATGCTTCCCATGGCGCGACACGCTACTAACCGGCGACGGATCGCGGCCGCGCTCGCATCTCTCCTGCTCCTCGCCGGCTGCTCGGACGCCGCCCCGCCGGACGCGACCGGCGCGACCGAGACGCCGGCCCCGGCGGCCACTCCGGCTCCCGAGAAGACCGGAGGCGTCTCCGAGCGGTCCGGCAAGTGCGGCCCTCCGCGCGCGGCTCCTCCCGAAGAGGTCCCCCACTACGACATGTCGATGCGCGTCGACACGGACGCCGGGACCGTCACCGGCCACTCCGACGTGACGTTCGTCGCCGACCGCCCGACGAGCAGGCTCGTGTTCCGGCTCTGGCCCAACGGCCCGCGTCTTGCCTCCGAGGGCACCGAGCTCGCCGTCGAGGACGCGCGGCTGCGCGGCGGCGGGGGGTCCGTCGACCGGCCCGATCCGACGACGCTCGTCTTCGAGCTGGACGACCCGCTTCCGCCGGGCGAGACCGTCGTCGCCGAGCTGGACTGGACCCTCGACCTGCCCGGCCCGATCCTCGACCGGATCTCGCAGGACGGCGACACGATCCGGCTCGGCTCCTTCTTCCCCATCCTGGCGTGGGAGGGCGAGCGGGGGTGGGCGACCGACCCGCCGACGACGACGCTCGCCGAGGCGTCGACGAGCCCGACCGCCGACTTCGACGTGCGGATCGAGGTCCCGCAGGGCCTCGACGTCATCGCCTCGGGACGCGAGAACGGGCCGGGCCGGTGGGTGGCGGAGGACGTGCGCGACTTCGCCGTGGCGGTCGGGCGCTTCGACGTCACGACCGCGAGGGTCGACGCACCGAACCCCGTACAGGTCACCGTCGGGGTCGCCGAGGGGCTGGGGTCGAGCAAGGACGACTTCCGCGACGCAATCGCCCGCGCCCTCAGGGACCTCTCGAAGCGATACGGACCGTACCCCTGGCGCACGTTCTCGATGGCGATCGTGCCGGGGCTGGGCCGCTCCGGGATCGAGTACCCCACGATGATCTTCCAGGGAGACGACAGCCTGACCTGGGCGACGACCCACGAGGTCGCGCACTCGTGGTTCTACGGGCTCGTCGGGAACAACCAGGGCCGGGACCCGTGGCTCGACGAGGGCGTCACCTCCTGGGCCCAGGCACGAGGCGACGGCATCCTCGGCTACTTCCGGGACTACGAGATGAGGCAAGCCGCTCGGGGACGGCTCGGCAAGAGCATGCGGTTCTGGGACGGCCACGAAGGCGACTACTACGACGGCGTCTACGTCCAGGGCGTGAAGGCGCTCGACGCCTTGGGCAGGGCCCGGAAGGTCGACTGCGCGCTCCGGCGGTACGTAGCCCGGAACGCGTACGAGGTCGCGACGACCGACGACCTGGTCGAGGCCCTGGAGGAGTCGTTCCCGCGCGCGTCCCGGGTGCTGAAGCGGTTCGGGGCCCGGCTCTAGAGCGCGCGCATCCTCAGGTACTCGAGGACCCGGCGCGAGTTGCGGGGGTCGAGGGCCCGGCCGAGCGCGGATCGCTCGCGGCGCGTCTTCGCGACGATCAGGCTGAGGAAGGCCGGGTCCACCGGCGAACAGCCCCGGCGCGCCTCGTCGCAGGGGTCGCACAGCACGATCAGGTTCGACAGCTCGTCTTCGGGGATGCTCGCCGCGAACGTGCGAGCGCGGCCCTCGGCCTTGCCGCACGACATGCACTTGCAGCCGACGGCGCCCTCGTAGAGCTCACGCAGCTCGCGCACGCCCGGCACGGTGCGCCGGCCCCTTCTGTCGCTGTCTTCCGACATCCGTCGGCTCCCCCCAGGACGGTCCGAACGGGTTCTCCCCATACACAACGACGCGAGGGCGCCCGAGGTTGCTCGGAAGGCGGTGACTGTCCGGCGCTGCGTCATCCGTGTGTGTTAGCGTCCGTACCGCTCAAGCCGGGGGGAGCACGGGCAAGAAAGAGCTTGTCGCCCCTCGGCCGGGAAAAGGAGTGTGGAGTGGCACAGGGCACCGTTAAGTGGTTCAGCAACGAGAAGGGCTTCGGGTTCATCTCGCAGCCGGACGGAGAAGACGTATTCGTACATTTCTCCGCGATCCAGGTCGACGGCTACAAGTCCCTCGAAGAGGGCCAGGCCGTCGAGTTCGAGGTGACTCAGGGCGCGAAGGGCAAGCAGGCGGCGAACGTACGCCCCGTCTAGGGCGACCCTCAGCAACGATGATCAAGACGGCCCCCGGGTGACCCCCGGGGGCCGTTTCGCGTCCGGCCCGGGTTACCTCGGGGGCCCTTTCTCGTTCCGAAGTGGTGACGGGCCGGCCCACCGGAGGGGAGAGCTCATGTCACACCAGCTCGGTCGCCGCGGCGCCATCGGCGCAGCCCTGACGCTCGCCACCGCAGTCGCGCTCGCCGTCCCGCCGGGGGCCACCGCAGGCTCCCGCTTCCCCACCACGCCGAACGACCCC
>DASQDO010000059.1:0-3331 GCA_035634135.1 Actinomycetota bacterium | reverse complement strand
TCCCCTCGTCGCCCTTCCAGGAGAACCCGATGTGGGTCGCCGGCCACTCCGGCGAGACCGCGCCGGCTCGGTCGAGGGTGAAGGACCGCGCCATCGTGCGGGGGGACTCGATCGTCCGGATGCGGGGGCCGGCGGGACCGTTCGACACGGCCGAGGCACCCGCGGGCACGGCGGGGAAGATCGCCGCCACGATCGCCGCCGCCAGGACCACCCGGGGAAGTCGCCTGGTACGTCTGCTCATCACGAAGCACGCCACCCTAGTCCCACGCCCATGCCCTCCAGAACGTTCCCCGCCTCCGGAACGTCGCGCTCCGGCCTTGGGTCCTTGTGTCACTATCATAGGAGTGCTATAAGACCCCGATGGACCCGGCAACCGAGGTCCCGGAGGCCAACGCGGCTACGGAGACCTCTCCCGCCCCCCGCCCGCGCGCCCGCCGCTCCGGCCCCCAGCGAGCCGTCGGCGCCGCCTGGTGGATTCTCCGTTTCCTCCTGGCGCTCTTTCTGTTCATCGGCGCGCTCCAGGTGATGAAGGAAGGAGCGGCCGGCCTCAGCATCCTCAGTCACGACGGCCTCGCCAAGAACGCCGGGGCGACGCTCGGCCTCGGCTGGATCGGGGCGCTGTTCGTCCTGTCGGGATCGCCGATCGCGGCCTCGGCGCTCGCGCTGGTGAAGGCCGACACGATCACGGAGGTCGAGGGCTTCACGATGCTGACCGGGTCACGCCTCGGCGCCGCCTTCGTCGTGCTGCTCGTCGCGGTGATCGCGGCCCTCCGCAGCACCGAGGGCAAGAGGATGGCCCCGGTCTCGACCGCCGTGATGGCGCTCTCGACCACCGCGCTCATCTACGTCCCGGGCGCGGTCCTGGGGTTCTTCCTTCTCGGGTGGGAGCCGTTCCACTCGCTCGACCTCCAGTTCCCGGCCCAGTTCGGCGACCTGATCGACGTCGTGTACGGCGACCTGCTCGCGCTCGTCGAGGACTGGTCCGCGCCTCTGCTCTTCCTCGGGGGCCTTGCGTTGCTCCTGCTGGCCTTCAAGCTGATCGACTCGGTCGTCCCCGAGCTCGGCGACGAGGCGATCGAGAGCACACGTCTGTCGTGGCTACGCAGGAAGTGGCCGATGTTCGGCCTGGGTTGCCTCGTGGCGTTCGTAGCGATGTCGGTGTCGGTCGCGCTGACGATCCTCGTGCCGCTGGTCGCGAAGGGCTACGTGAAGCGCGAGGACATCCTTCCGTACATCATGGGCGCGAACATCACGACGCTGGGCGACACGTTGCTGGCGGCCTTCCTCCTCCACTCGCCCGCCGCCGTGCGCATAGTCCTCGCGGGGATCATCGGGACGACGATCGTCAGCGTGATCCTCCTGACGTTCTTCTATCCTCAGGTCCGGCGGGGGATGTGGAGGTTCCAGAGACAGATGGTCAAGAGCAAGTCGCGCCTCGCGATCTTCACCGCGGCCCTGTTCGCGGTGCCGCTGGCGATCGTCGGCGTCTCGATGGTGGTCGCGTGAAGCGGGACGCGGACACCGGCCGATCGCCGAGCCGGTCGGTCGCCGGCGCCGACGTCACGCTGAAGATCCCCCGGCCCCTGTACGAGCAGCTCAAGCAGGTCATCGAGGGGTCCGGCTTCCACTCGGTCACCGAGTTCGCCGTCTACGTCCTGCGCGACCTCGTCTCGCACCGCGGACATCCGGTGGTCCCGCCGCCGGTGGCCGAGCCCGCGCCCGACGTCGACCCGCTGAGCCCCGACGAGATCGAGGCGATCCGGCAGCGGCTCACGAGCCTCGGCTACCTCTAACCATCCCGAACGTCCGGGGGCTTCCTCCGCTAGACTCCCGCCTGCATATGGGGGCTGACCTTTCTTCCGACCACGCTGCGGGGCCTTCCGGCGCGCCCCGTTCCAACGGCAACCTGGTCGTCCTACGAAACGTCACGAAGAGCTTCGGGGACAACGTCGTGCTCGACGGCATCGACCTGTCGATCGACGCGGGTGAGGCCGTCGTCATCGCCGGGCCGTCGGGCTCGGGCAAGTCGACGATGCTCCGCTGCGTCAACGCCCTCGAAACCATCGACTCCGGCGAGATCACCTTCGACGGCCGGTCGATCAACAACGCCGGCAAGGACATCTACAAGATCCGCGCCGACATCGGCATGGTCTTCCAGTCGTTCAACTTGTTCCCGCACAAGACCGTTCTCCAGAACATCACGCTCGGGCCGACCGAGGTGAAGGGCGTCTCGGACTCCGACGCGAAGAACAGGGCCAAGGAGCTCCTCGAGCGCGTCGGCATCCCCGAGAAGGCCGACCAGTTCCCTGCCGACCTTTCCGGCGGCCAGCAGCAGCGCGTCGCGATAGCGCGCGCCCTCGCGATGGAACCGAAGCTCATGCTCTTCGACGAGCCGACCTCGGCCCTCGACCCCGAGATGATCCGAGAGGTCCTCGACGTCATGCGCGACCTCGCAAAGAGCGGCATGACGATGATGGTCGTCACGCACGAGATGGGCTTCGCCCGCGAGGTGTGCGACCGCATCTGCTTCATCGACGGCGGCAAGATCGTCGAGGAGGGACCGCCCGAGGAGTTCTTCAACAACACGAAGAGCGAGCGGGCCAAGGAGTTCGTCGACAAGATCATCCATCACTGACCGCGGGCAGATACCGCACGACACGGAAGGGGGAAGCATGAGGAACGACAAACGGAGGTGGGTGGTAGCGCTGATGGCCGCGCTGCTGCTTCTGGGGGCCGCGTGTGGCGGCGGCGAGGAAGGCGGCGAGGAAGAGGGGACCGGCACCGGGACGGAGACCGAGGGCGACGCCGGTGCGCAGGTCGAGGAGTTCCCCGCCAACACGACGATGGGCAAGATCCAGGAGAAGGGCGAGCTGATCGCGGGCGTCAAGTACGACGTGCCCCCGTTCGGCTTCGTCGACCCGCAGACCGACGAGGTCAAGGGCTTCGACGTCGACGTCGCGCAGGAGATCGCCGACCGCCTCGGCGTCGAGCTGAACGCGACCGAGGCCATCTCCGACAACCGCATCCCGTTCCTCAAGGACGGGACCGTCGACATCGTCGCCTCGACGATGACGTTCACGACCGACCGTGACGTCGAGATCGACTTCTCGGAGCCGTACTACATCGCGAACGGCCGCATCCTCGTGGGCGAGGGCACCGACGACGTGGAGACGCTCGCGGACCTCAAGGGCAAGAGCGCCTGCACCGCCCTCGGCTCCACGTACGAGGGCCTGCTCAAGGAGGCCGGCGGGATCGACATCCAGCTCCCCGATACGTACTCGGAGTGCTACGAGCTGATCCAGAACGGCTCGGTCGACGCCGTCGTCACCGA
>DASQDO010000058.1:0-3826 GCA_035634135.1 Actinomycetota bacterium | reverse complement strand
GGGTCGTGGTGCCGGCCGGATCGATCTGTGCCTTGACCCGGCTGTAGCCGTCGTACTCCGTCTTCCACAGCCCGCCGCGGCCGTCCGTCATCTGCGTCTGCTGGCCCTCGGCGTCGTAGGTGTACGTGATGGTGATCGGGTCGTCCGTGGCGCTCTCCAGCGTGCGGGTGACCACGAGGTCGCGCTCGTCGTAGGCGAAGCTCGTCGCCCGGCCTTCGGCGTCCACGGCCCGGGTGACGTTCAGGTTGGGGTCGTACTCGTAGCTCTCGTGCGCCGTCTCCCCACCCGGCGCGAGCTCGCGGTCGACGCTCCGGACCTCGTTCAGCAGGCCGTGGCTCCAGCGCGTGCTGATCGTCCCACCCTCGCCGAACGGCTCCTGCTTCTCGATGACGTTGCCGTTCTCGTCGTAGAGGTACTTGGTGACCAACGAGAGCGGCGGCGCGCCGTCGCTCGAGCCCGATGCCGCGACCCGCTCCTCCACCAGCCAGTCGACCTCGTTGTAGATGTACTCGTGACGTACGCCGCGTGGATCGATGATCTCGGTGACGTTGCCCCGCAGGTCGGTCTCGTACCGCGTCGTCAGCTTGAGGTCGATGTCGTCGACCGTCACCGACTTGAGATAACCCGAAGTGAAGTCGTACTCGTAGAGCGTGGCATTGCGGTTCGGGTTCTGGATCAGGGTCGGCTGGCCGTGCTCGTTGTACTAGTAGATCGTGACCGCCGTCGGTGTCTCGCCGTCCCCCTGGACGGTCACCCGCTCCGGCAGGCCGTCACGGTTGCGGTCGGTCTCCTTACGGGCACCGCGCGCGTCGGTCTCGACGGTCGGCAGGTTGGTCGACTCGTCGAACTGCTGGTTGAGCTTGACGAGCTCCGACGACGAGCCGTTCGGGCCACGGGAGTCGGCGACGATGGTCATCCGCGAAATGTTGCCGCGGGCGCGCCGCAGGGCCGGCGTCGCGTCGGGCTGGCTCTCGATCCGCCGGCCGAGCGGCGTCACCTCGCGAGTCCGGATGCCTTCGTCGTCGTACTCGAACGTCGAGGTGAAGCCACCGCGATCCTGGACGGAGCGCACCTGGCCCGCGACGTTGTGGGCGTAGACCGCGTCGTGCCCGCGCCGGTCGGTGACCGTGGCGGTGGTGTTGCCGGCCGGACCGAGGTCGTAGCTCAGGCTGACGAAATCCTCGCCCCAGCGTTGCAGGACGACCTCCTCCGACCGCCCGTCGCCGTCCTGATCCCCGAACTCCAGCTCGAGCCAGGTCTGCCCCTTGGGATCGGTGACCGCCTTGAGGTTGTCGCGCAACGCCAGATGTGCGGCGAGCGCACCGGCGCCGGTCTCGTAGCTGTAGGCGGTGGTGAGACCGTCGGGGAACTGCGACTCGCCGGTGGTGATGGCGGGCGAGGTCACCCGCTCGAGCCGGCCGGCGTCGTCGTAGGCGTACTCGACCTCGCGACCGCTGAAGTCCCGGACCTCCTCGAGGCGCCCTTCCGAGTCGTAGGACAGCAGCACCTCGCGGTGGTTGGCGACGATGCGCGTCAGCCGCGAGTCGAGGTTGTAGAAGAAGGTGATCTCGTTGCCGTTCTCCGTGCTGTCCTTGAAGGCATCGGCGATCGCGGTGAGCCGTCCGAAGCCGTCGAAGCGGTAGAGGTTGCGCCCCGCATCCAACATCACCCAGCCGGCCGAGGTCCGTTCGAGCGTGACGAACATCCCGGTCGGCGCCTCCAGGGTGCCGTTCTCCTGCCGCTTGAAGAGCACGCGGCGCCCGCGGCCGTCGTAGTACTCGACGTCGCGGTTGGGGAGCCGTCGCAGGCGCATGTTGTAGACGTGATCCCAGCCGGGGCCGAGCGGCCCGGAGCCGACGGTCTGGTTCCTGTAGACGCGCTTGAACGCGAAGTCGAGCTTGCGTCCTTTGATGAACAGGTCGGACGCGGTGTGCGTCATCTCGCCCGAGTGGAGCAGGGTGCCGGGCGCCACATCCCCCATGCCCATCGACGGGTTGAGCTGCGGCTCCTGGCGCACCGCCGGTGCGACCTCCCACGGCACGCTCTCGACGGTGATCTCCGAGGCGTCGAGCCGGGCGTCGTCGTACATCTTGCCCAGCTTCTGCCGCAGCTCGGCCGGCAGGCGGACCGCGATCTTCGTCCCGGAGAGGATCTCGAGCGCGTCGATCTGGATGTGGAGCTCCTCCTGATCGCAGCGGACGCACTGCTCGTCCTCTTTCGCCGTGCGCTGGTACGCCTTGGCGGCCCGCAGGTCCGCCAGGACGGCGATCTCCTTCGAGAGATAGAGCTGATAGCCGTCCTCCCACGGCTGGTCCGCGAGGCGGCGGAGCACGACCCCGTTCTCGCCTTCGAGCGCCGGGCGCGGCAGGTCCGCGATCACGTCGGCGTCGCCTGCGCCGGAGATCGGCAGCCCGCCGGGACCGAGGCTGACGACGTCGACCTTGGTCTCGGCGCCGACGACGGCCGGCAGCGTGGCGAGCACCCGGAACGAGGCCGACAGCTCCGGGCCGCCGCCGCCGAAGCTCTCCGGGGCGGTCGGCACGCCGAGCGGCGCCAGGCGGCCGACCGGGCGGAGGCGCGGCCGTTCGATCGCGGCCGGGTCGGGCGCGGGCACGACCTGCTCCCGCTCCTCGGCCACGGTGGCCAAGAGCGGCGTGCCCACCTCGATGCTCGTCAGGCCGCGGTTCAGGCCGCCGGCGTAGGCGACGCCGAGCTCCGGCACCAGGAAGACCGGCGAGTTGTTGTTCGCATTGGGCAGCGGGATCGTCTCGAGCACGCGGTCGTCGGTACCGTCGCCGTTGATGTCGATCATGCTCTCGCGCCCGGGGAGCTCGTCGAAGTCGACGACGAAGATCCCGGCGCCATGAGCGGAGACGTAGATCTTCCGCCGCTCGCGATCGAATCCCACGTGCGCGGCCTGACCCGGCAACGTCACGCGGCCGACCGGCACGAGCTCCTCGCGATCGGTTGCGTCGAAGATGAACAGGCCCTTGCCGCGGTGGCTGACGAGCACGTAGTCGCGCTCCTCGCTCTCCTCGAGCTCGCCGTCCTCGTCGAAGTCGATGGGGTAGTCCTCGACGACGTCGAGGCCCGAGACCTGTGCCGAGCCGTCGACGTTGAGACAGCTCTCGTTGAAGAATCGCAGACTCCCGACGTTGTCGATCGGGCTGTGGAGGAGCGCCAGGCCCCTGAAGCCGATCAGGGCCACGACGGTGATCGGGTGCGGATACCCCGGCGAAGCGTCGAACAGGGTGCCAAGGTCGAGGGTGGAGGCGATGTCCGAAACGGGCGCTCCGCACAGCGAGAGCGTCGGGTCGCCGTAGCCCGTGTAGATGCCGAGGACGTCCGATTCCGGCGTGTTGGTCGGCTCCTCCGGCGCCTCGTTGTAGAAGGCGTTCACGTCCACGACCTCGACGCCGACGCCGAGCGTCGCGACGTAGGCGATCGACTTCCGGTTGCGCAGCAGCTCGAGGCGATCCCCTGGACGCGCCTTGAGCGTCAGGGTGAAGTCGCCGTCGTCGTCGGCGTCGACGCGATTCCAGCGCCCGCGCGTGACGTTGCGGAGCGTCACCGGCAGCCCGTCGGTCCCTTCGCCCTGCACCGTGAGGGTGTAATCGCCCGTGGGCACGGCCGGGTTCGCGAAGGTGACGGTCAAGCCCTCCGGCGTCGGATCGACCCGCCAGCGCCAGCGGTCCTTCTGGTCGTCCGACAGCACGGTGACCCTGCGCGGCATGCCCTCGGGCAGCGAGGTCCCGGTGCCGCTCGTCTTGTCGGAGACGATCGTCACGCCCTTGATCGCCGCGTCCCGTGCCGCCTGGTCCTGCGG
>DASQDO010000057.1:0-7169 GCA_035634135.1 Actinomycetota bacterium | reverse complement strand
GTCGAACGTGATCTCGGTGTACGCCGCGTCGTGGGCGAGCAGGAGGCCGTGCGCACGGCAGAAGTCGACGGCGCGCTGGAAGACGTCGACGTCGACGCACGCGGCGGTCGGGTTCGACGGGTAGTTGAGCCACAGGACCTTGGCGCGCTCGAGCTTGTCTTCGGGGATCGCGTCCAGGTCCGGCACGTAGCCGTTCTCGGGCGTCAGCGGGAGCAGCAGCGGCTCGCCGTGCGACAGGATCGTCCCGGTCTCGTAGACGGGATAGCCCGGGTCGGGGATCAGCGCGACGTCGCCGGGGTCCACGAACGCGACCGGCAGGTGGAAGATCCCCTCCTTCGAGCCGACGAGCGGCTGCACCTGCTCGTCCGCGTCGAGCCTCACGCCGAAGCGCCGCTCGTACCAGCTCGCGATCGCCTCGCGGAACGCGGGCATCCCCGTGTACGAGGGGTAGCGGTGCGTAGCGGGGTCGGAAGATGCGCGGGCGAGCGCCTCGACGACGTGCGACGGCGTCGGGAGGTCGGGGTCGCCGACGCCGAACGAGATGACGTCCTCGCCGCGCGCCTTCACCTCCGCGACCTTCCTGTCGATCTCCGCGAACAGGTACGGCGGGAGCTTCTCGATCCGCTTCGCGGCCCGCACTACAGCTCCACGTCCCCTTCGAAGCTCTTGACCGCAGGGCCCGTCATGAAGACCGGCTGTACGTCGGAGATCGATCCGGCCCATTCGACCGTCAGCTCGCCGCCCGGCATCGCGACCGTCACGCGGTCTTCCGTGCCGCGGAGCAACCGCGCCGCGACCGCCGCCGCGCACGCACCGGTGCCGCACGCAAGCGTCTGGCCCGAGCCCCGCTCCCACACGCTCATCTCGATCCGCTGGGCCGACTCGACGACGACGAACTCGACGTTCGTCCCGGCGGGGAACATCGGGTGCGTCTCGATGCGGGGGCCGAGGTCGGTCGGGGGGGCACTCGCCAGGTCGTCGACCAACAGGACCGCGTGCGCGTTGCCCATGCTGAGGCAGGCGGCCTCGACCACCTGGTCGTCGAGCTCGACCTGCGCGTGCAGGGCGTCGTCGCCCTGCCACAGGACCGGCACGTCGTCCGGCCGGAACCGCGGCGGGCCCATGTCGACCCGGATACCCCCGTCGGCGACCGTGATCGTCTTGAGGCCGGCGCGCGTCTCGACCTTCAGCTCGTTCTTGTCGGTGAGGCCCTCGGCCGCCGCGAAGACCGCGAGGCAGCGGATGCCGTTGCCGCACATCTCGCCCAGCGAGCCGTCCGAGTTCACGTAGTCCATGAAGAAGTCGCCGCCACCGGTCCCGGGCGCGACGCGGATCACGCCGTCGGCGCCGATGCCGAAGCGCCGGTCGCAGAGAGCGCGCACGTCCTCCGGCGTGAGCCGGAGCCGGTCGTCGGGGTCGGCGAACATCACGAAGTCGTTGCCGATGCCCTGGTACTTGGCGAACCTCATGCTCTAGAGGGTAAGGCCAAAGCCTCCCGGAAGTAGCCCACCAACCGGTCCTCCAGGCCGGGCTCGGAGGCGTCGAACCACCGCACGCGGGGGTCCGCCTTGAACCACGACAGCTGCCGGCGGGCGAACCTCCTCGTCGCCTGCGCGATCTCGTCCCGTCCGCCGCCTTCGAGGATCTGGCGGTAGCCGAGGGCCTGGCGCGCGGTGCGGCCCGCGCCGCTCTTACGGATGGCCTCGGCCTCGGCCAGCAGACCCCCGGCGAGCATCGCGTCCACACGTCGCTCGATCCGCCGGTGGAGCTCGTCCCGCTCGCGCTCCAGGCCCGCGACCGCGAGGTCGTAGCGGCTCTCGTACCGCTCCCAGGTGACGTTGTCCGAGAAGCGCGCGCCGGTGATCTCGATCACCTCGAGAGCGCGCACGATCCTGCGGACGTTGCCGGGCTCGATCCGCGACGCCGCGAGCGGGTCTGCGTCGCGGAGCCGCGCGTAGAGGGCCTCGGCCCCCACCTCCTCGGCCTCGGTCTCGAGATTGCGGCGAACCTCCTCCGAACGCGGCGGGAACTCGAGGTCGTCGACGAGCGCGCGGAAGTAGAGGCCGCTCCCGCCGACGAGCAGCGGGAGGTTGCCGCGGCGTGTGACGTCTTCGATCGCGGCGCGGCCGAGCTCCTGGAACTCCGCGACGGTGAGCTCGTGATCCGCGTCGCGCAGGTCGATCAGGTGATGACGGACGCGCTCCATCTCGTCGCGCGACGGCTTTGCGGTGCCGACGTCCATGCCCCGGTAGACCTGCATGCTGTCGACGGAGACGATCTCGGCGCCGAGCTCCGCCGCGACCCGCAGCGAGACCTCGGTCTTGCCGACGGCGGTCGGGCCGACGATCGCCGCTACCTTCATCGCGTCCGGGCTACCGCGTACCCGACGCCGAACGGATGCTCGTACGCGAGGACGTCGCAAGGGTGGCCGGCGAAGAGCGAGCCGAACGTCGCGAGGACGGGGGCCGCGCACGACCCGGCGCTCTCGAAGTCCACGTGCGCCAGCGCGGCGGGATCCTGGCGCAGCGCGTCGAGGACGGCCGCGTCGGCCTCGGCGGCCCCCGGCAGCGACGGGAGCGGGCTCCTCTCGGTCAGGCCCGCCGACAGGTTCGCGCTCGCCACGAACGCGACCGCCCCGCCGAGGGACGAGACCGCATCCGCGAGCCCCTCGGGTTCCGCGGCGTCGGCGCCCTCGGCGAACGCAACGGTGACCACGGGCACGGACGGCTCGATCAACCTCAGCGGGACGACGATGCCGTGGTCGGCCGGGGCGTCGAGGACGGGACGTCCCCACCGGGCCGCAAGGGCCTCGACAGCTTCGGCGTCGGTCTCCGCGGACACGTCGATCCCACGGGGGCCGAACGCGTCGAGGTCCCCTCGGGCCGCTTTGTAGACGCCGGTTCGCGTGCTGTGAGGCGATGCGATCACGATCGTCTCGGCCCCGGCGAGGTCCAGCCCGGCCGTCGCCTTCGTCGCCGCGGTCCCGGCGCCGCCGATCTCCGGCAACAGCAGCGGCGCGTGCGGGACGACCGCGCCGATCAGTTGCAGCTAGTGCACCCCGGGCTCGATGCCGTGACGAGCGGCAACGACAGCGACCGTCCCCGGCGCGCGGGGGCCGCGTCGCCGGTGAGCTCGCCCGTCAGGAAGTGCGGGTGCGCGCCCGTGATCGTCACGGTCCGGAACGATCCTTCGTCGGCCCCGTCCGACGGGAAGTGCACGAGCTTGTTCTTGCGCGTCCTCCCGGTGAGCTTCCCCGGGTCCTTCTTCGAGGGGCCCTCGACGAGCACCTCGGCGACCGCGCCGACCTCGGCCCGATTCTTGGCGAACGAGATCGCGTCCTGCAGCTCGACCAGCCGGTCGTAGCGCTCCTGCACGACCTCCTTCGGAAGCTGGTCGGGGAACGACGCGGCCTCGGTCATCGGACGCGGCGAGTACTGGAACGTGAAGGCGCCGTCGTACTGCGACTCCTCGACGACCTCGAGCGTCTGGACGAAGTCCTCTTCGGTCTCGCCGGGGAAGCCGACGATGATGTCGGTCGTGATCGCGACGCCGGGTATCGCGTCGCGGACCATCCCGACCTTGTCGAGGTAGCGGCGGCGCGAGTACGCGCGCTTCATCGTCTTGAGCACGCGGTCCGACCCGGACTGCAAGGGGAGGTGGATGTGCTCGCACACCGTGCGGCACTCCGCCATTGCCCGGACCGTGTCTGCGCGGAAGTCCTTCGGGTGCGGGCTCGTGAAGCGCACGCGCCGCAGGCCCTCGATCTCGTCCAGCGCGTAGAGGAGCTTCGAGAACAGCGGCGTGCCGTCCAGGTCGCGGCCGTAGGAGTTGACGTTCTGACCGAGGAGCGTGACCTCGACGACCCCGTCGGCGACGAGCCCCTCGACCTCGTGGACGATGTCGCCCATACGGCGCGAGATCTCCTCGCCTCGCACGGCCGGCACGATGCAGAACGTGCACGAGTTGTTGCACCCGATCGAGATCGACACCCACGCGTGCCACGGCGACATCCGCCGCGCCGGCAGTGCCGACGGGAACGTCTCGGTCTGCTCGAGGATCTCGAACGCCGGCCCCTCGGACGACTCCGCGAGGAGCCGCGGCAGGCTCGCCAGGTTGTGGGTCCCGAGCACGACGTCGACGTACGGCGCGCGCTGCTGGATCGAGGCACGGTCTTTCTGCGCGAGGCATCCGCCGACGACGATCTTGAGACCGGGGTGCCGGTCCTTGAGCGCCTTCATGTGGCCGAGGTTGCCGTACAGCTTCGTGTCCGCGTTCTCCCTGATGCAGCAGGTGTTGAACACGACGACGCCGGCTTCCTCGGGAGCCGTCACCGGGCTGTACCCCTCGGCCTCGAGCATGCCCGCCATCCGCTCGGAGTCGTGCTCGTTCATCTGGCAGCCGAACGTGCGGATGTAGTACGTGGACGGGGCCTGGCTCATCGTCCGGCGAGCGTAGCACCGGGCTTTCGCGAGCCTGCGTGGGTAGGATGTCCCCGTTCGTCCGGGATGGTGCGGTTCACGAGGGAGGCGGCGGGTGCGCCGATCGGTTGGGCTCCTCTGCGTTGCGGCGGCGTTCGCCGTCCCCGCACAGGTGGCCGCGGCCCCGCTCCCCGCTCCCGAGCCCGGCGCGGTCGCCGACGAGAGCGCTCTGGCGAGCTGGATGTTCCCCACGGACCGCCCCCGCCACTCCAAGTGGATCTTCGCCGGCGCGTACCGCGACGCGACCGCCGGGGGCCGGACGATCACGACCGGCTTCGCGGTCAAGGGCTCGTGCAAGGTCGTCCGTGAGCGAGGCGAGACCGTCACCCGCTGCCACGGCCGCGGCATCGGCGGCCCGCTGGCCGAGTCCGCGTTCGTGGTCGACCCGGCGCAGCGGACCGCCCGGCTCGTGATGCGCGAAGACGGCGTCCGCCACGCGATCGAGTGGCAGGCGGACGCGCCTCCCGCGTTCCCGTCGGGCTACTTCGCCGGCGAGGCGTGCGACGAAGGCGCCGGTCAGGGCGCGGGCTTCATGCGACACGCCGCGGCGCACGGCGACGTGTTCGGCCGCAACGTGAGCCGCGACGGGATCGACCACGCGCTCCTGTCGCGGGGGGCGATGCTCACGGAGTGCACGGGCCGCGACCTCGCCCGCCGAGCCGCGGCCGGCGAGACGATCCGCGTCACGTTCCGCTAGCCGAGCGGCCCCTTACTTCGCGTACGCCGAGGTGCGCGTCTCGCGGATCACCGTGATGCGGATCTGCCCCGGGTACTGGAGCTCTTCCTCGATCTTCTTCGCTATGTCGCGGGCGACGACCTCGGCTTGCAGGTCGTCGACGTCGTGCGGCTTGACCATCACCCGCACCTCGCGGCCGGCCTGCATCGCGTAGACCTTGTCGACGCCCGAGAACTCCATGGCGATCGACTCGAGGCGCTCGAGGCGCTTGACGTAGGTCTCGAGCGTCTCGCGGCGTGCGCCGGGGCGTGCACCCGAGATCGCGTCGGCCGTCTGCGTGATGACGGCCTCGATCGTGCGTTGCTCGACCTCGCCGTGGTGGGCCTCGATCGCGTGGCAGACCGCGGGCGACTCCTTCAGCCGCTTCGCTATCTCGGCTCCGATGATGGCGTGGCTGCCTTCGACCTCGTGCGTCACGGCCTTGCCGATGTCGTGGAGGAGCGTGCACCGCTTCGCGAGCGCGATGTCGGTGCCGAGCTCGGCCGCGATCATCCCGGCGATGTGCGAGGCCTCGACGGAGTGCTTGAGCACGTTCTGCCCGTACGACGTCCTGAACTTGAGACGGCCGACGACCCGCACGAGCTCGGGGTGCATGTCGGTGATCCCGGTCTCGAGCACGGCCCACTCGCCGCCCTCGCGGATCTCGCGCTCGACCTCGGCGCGGGACTTCTCGTGGATGTCCTCGATGCGGGCCGGCTGGATGCGGCCGTCGGAGATCAGCTTCTCGAGCGTGAGCCGCGCCATCTCGCGACGGATCGGGTCGAAGCACGAGAGCACGACGGCCTCGGGCGTGTCGTCGATGATGAGGTTCGTCCCCGTCGCGGCCTCGAAGGCGCGGATGTTGCGGCCCTCGCGGCCGATGATCCGGCCCTTCATGTCCTCGTTCGGCAGGGTCACGGTCTGGACGGTCGACTCCGTCGTGAGGTCGGACGCCACCCGCTGCATCGAGATCGCGATGATCTTGCGGGCCCGCTTGTCGGCCTCCTCGCGAGCCTTCGCCTCGACGTCGCGGACGATCACCATCGCCTCGCGCTTGGCCTCGTCCTCGATCTGCTCGATCAGCGCCTGCTTGGCGTCGTTCTGCGTCATCCCGGCGACCCGCTCGATCTCGGCCCGGGCCCGGTCGGCGAGGCGGTCGAGCTCCTGCTGGGCGGCCTTGAGCTCGCCCTCCCTCGTCTCGATCGCCCGCTCCTTGCGGTCGAGCGACTCGCTCCGGGAGTCGAGGTTCGACTCCCTCCCGGCCAGGCGCTCTTCCTTCCGGTCGATCTCGACGCCGCGGCGCTTGAGGTCCTGTTCGGCCTCGCTCCGCATGCGGAAGATCTCGTCCTTAGCCTCTACTAGAGCTTCACGCTTCGCCGCCTCGGCTTCCTTCTGGGCGTCCGCGAGCACGGTTCGGGCGCGGGCCTCCGCCGACGTGACTTCCTTCTGCGCGACCGACTGCCGGTAGGCGTAGCCGGCGACCGCTCCCACCAAGAGGCCGAGGACGAGACCGATGACGATCTCCATGCCTCGCTCCTTTAGTCATACGGGCGCCGGCACGGCGAAGAGCCGGGCTGGCACACGGCACGAGCTAACTACGAAAGCCTGGCGGCTAACGGATACGAGAAGACATTCGGCCCGGCGGAGCCTCGGCTCCCCCGGCCCGGATGCGTGCGGGTTCTCGTTCGGTCGTCGTCATGAAGAGTTTGGGAACTTTCGTTGGTCCGTTCGTACCGTCGGGACTGAATTGTGTGTGTCTAGTCCAATGGTACGCCGGGGCGAGGCGGAATGCACCCACCCATGTATGGGCAGGAGGCGGGGGTCCCTAGGCACTTCGTCGTATTCCCCCGGTCTGCCCGGTTCCGTAGCGTCGCGGGGACGAGAGGGGGGGCTTCGATGAGCGGCTCCAGTGGGGCCACGGGCAGGTCGAGGGCGCAGCGGCGCCGGGTGCGGATTCAGATCCGCCGCGGGGGCCG
>DASQDO010000056.1:0-5623 GCA_035634135.1 Actinomycetota bacterium | reverse complement strand
CGGCTCGTCGACGCAGATCGCATTGTTCATCGCGCCGGTGCTCGTGTTCGCGTCGCTCCTCGTCGGCGCGCCCTACCTCGACCTGATCTTCTCGAGCTTCGAGATCGCCGCCGTCGCCTTCTCGGGGATCGTGCTCGGCTTCATCGCGCTCGACGGGCGCTCCAACTGGTTCGAGGGGGCCCAGCTCGTCGGCGCCTACTGCATCATGGCCGTGTCGTTCTTCTTCCTCTAAGGAGGCCCTCTTGCCCCGCGCGATCGACTTCCACGTCCACGTCTCGAGGGCCGAATGGCTGGAGGGTTCGATCGGGCCGATGCTCGAGGTCACGGCGAAGTACTTCCGTTCCGAGGTGCGCGTCCGCACCGCGGAGGAGATGGCCGCCGAGTACAAGGAGTGGGACCTGCTCGGAGTCCTGCTCGCGTGGGACGCCGAGACGGCGACCGGCCTCCCGCCGCTGACGAACGACCGCGTCGCCGAGATCTGCCGCGAGTTCCCCGAGCAGTTCGTCGGATTCGCGAGCGTCGACCCGCACAAGCCCGACGCGGTCGAGGAGCTCGACCGCGCGGTCGTCGAGCTCGGGATGAAGGGGCTGAAGATCCACCCGCAGGTCCAGGCGTTCTATCCCAACGATCCGCAGTACGACCCGCTGTGGGACAAGTGCGAGGAGCACGCGCTGCCGATCGTCGTGCACGTCGGCCAGACGGGGCTCGGCGCCGGCGTGCCCGGCGGGTCCGGGATCGCGTTCGACTACGGCCGCCCGATGCTCATGGACATGGTCGCGGCGCACCACCCGGGGCTCACCGTCGTGATGGCGCACTTCGGCTACCCGTGGCACCTCGAGGTGCTCGCGAGCGCGATGCACAAGACGAACGTGTGGATCGACCTGTCGGGGTGGAGGCCGAAGTACATCCCGGCCGAGGTCAAGCGGGACGCCCGGGGCCGCCTGTCGGACAGGTTCGTGTGGGGGAGCGACTACCCGATGCTCGACCCGGGCCGGATCCTCGACGAGTTCGACGAGATGGGCCTGGGCGACAAGGAGGAAGACGTGCTGAAGAACAACGCGGCACGCCTGCTCGGCCTGGATGTCTGACGTCACGATCAGAGAAGCGACGCCGGCCGACGCGGACGGGGCCTTGGGCAAGGCCCTGACGTAGTACGGGAACGGCAGAGGGGCCTCGAGCGTCGTCCCCGTCATGAAGCGCTTGTTGGTGGTGGCGCTCTGCGCCTCGGCTGGCGTGCTGTGGCACGGCGATACGAGCCAGAACGTCGCGGACCTGCCCGGGGTGGAAGACCCGCGCGAGGGCCCGCGAGTCGTCCTCGACGTAGAGCGCGCACGGGCCGCGCGTCCGGCTGCCATCACGGGAAATCAGGTCGCGTTCAGGCTGCACACCTACGAGCCCTTCTCGAACGCGGATCTCGAGCACGTGGAAGGCAAGGATTACGCAGTCGCCATCGGTATAAGCACGGACTCCGACAATGCGTTCGAGCGCCTCTGCTACGTCGACGTGCGGGGTGACTCCGTCGACCAGGACGGGTTCACGCCCTTCGCCGCGGTCACCCGCGGGAAGAGGTTCCCGGAGGCGGAGCCGAACCCATTCTCGGTCCGCGAGGAGTTCCTCGGCTATGCGCTGGTCCGGCGACCGGACCCGGACTCGATCGAGGTGACGATCCCGCCCTCCCTGCTGGCGCTGCCACCGTCCAGGCGGTTCCACTGGCAGGCGAGGATGGTCTCGCCGACCGAGGCGGGGGCCGCCTACCACGACTACGTCCCGGACGCCCGGCTCGCCCGCGGGCGTGGCGGGAAATAGCAGCGCGCACCTCCCCGTTACAGTGGGTGAGATGCCTACCAAGGAAGAGATCCGCGAAGAGGTTGTCGAGGCCCTCAAGACCGTCAACGATCCCGAGCTCGGGATCGACATCTGGCACCTCGGCCTCGTCTACGAGGTCGCCGTCGACGACGACCACAACGTCAAGGTCGAGTTCACTCTGACGACGATGGGCTGCCCGATCGGCC
The DNA here is from genome assembly GCA_035634135.1 of Actinomycetota bacterium. GTDB lineage: Bacteria > Actinomycetota > CADDZG01 > CADDZG01 > WHSQ01 > JALZEG01. Next base: position 3,611 of record DASQDO010000056.1, on the reverse strand, counting down.
CGATGCTCGACGAGGAGATCAAGGCAGCCACCGCCTACATCGAGGGCATCGGCGAGGTCACGACCGAGATGGTCATGTACCCGCCGTGGACGCCCGAGAAGATGGACCCGCTCGCCAAGTCCGCCCTCGGCTTCGTCTAGTCCGATCTCCCGCCTAACCCACCTCGAATGCGCCCGCTGCGGGCGCGCCCACGACGCGGACGTCCTGCAGAACCGCTGCGGATGCGGCGGGACGCTGCTCGCCCGCTACGACATGTCGCCGCTCGACCTCGCCGAGGTCCGGGCTCGCCCGCCGGGCATGTGGCGCTACCGCGAGCTCCTTCCGGTGCGGGGCGAGCCGGTGTCGCTCGGAGAGGGGCCGACGCCCCTGACCTCCGCGCCGCGGCTCTCAGAGCGATTCGGGGTCGAGGTCTTCGTCAAGGACGACGGTCCTCTTCCGAGCGGGACGTTCAAGGCCCGGGGTGCGGCCGCGGCCCTGTCGCGCGCGGTCGAGCTCGGCGCCGAGTCCGTCGTCATGCCGAGCGCGGGCAACGCGGGCGCGGCGTGGTCGCTCTACGCGGCCCGGGCCGGGCTGACGATGACCGTCACGATGGCGCGCAGCGCCCCCGAGGAGAACAAGAACGAGGTCCGTCTCGCGGGGGCCGAGCTCGTCGAGGTCGAGGGCACGCTCGCCGACGCCGCGGGGCGCGCCCGCGCGATCGCAGACGAGACCGGAGCCTTCCTCGCCGCGACGTTCGCCGAGCCCTACCGCGTCGAAGGAAAGAAGAGCGCGTGGCTCGAGTGCTTCGACCAGCTCGGCCGCCTACCGGGCACCGTCGTAACGTCGGTCGGCGGGGGAGTGGCCGCGGTGGCGTGCTCGAAGGCCGTAGAAGAGGTCACGGCGCTCGGCTGGTACGAGGGTTCGGGTCCCGTAATCGCCGGCGTCCAGGCCGAGGGCTGCGCGCCGATCGTCAGCGCCTTCGAAGCCGGAGCCGGCGCAGCCGAGCCGTGGGCCGCGGAGCCCGACACGATCGCAGCGGGCCTGCGCGTCCCGGCTCCCTCGGAAGCCGACCTCGTCCTGAAGGTCGTCCGCGGCAGCGGCGGCACGATGGTCGCCGTGTCCGACGACGAGATCGTCACTGCGGTGCGCGACCTCGCCGCGGCCGAAGGGATCCTCGTCTGCCCGGAGGGAGCGTCGACGCTCGCCGGGCTCGCGCATCTCGGCGAGCTGCGCGGCCCCGTCGTGCTCTACAACACCGGCGCGGCCGGGAAGTACCTCGGCGCGCTCACGCGATGATCGCGGCGTGACGGGGAGCCTGCACATCACGACCGCGCCGGGGGAGGAGCAGCGTCCGGCCCGGGGGCCGAAGGCAGTCGAGGCCGACGTCGACCTCGAGAACTTCATCCTGATCACCCACGCGGTCCCCGCGGCGCGGGTGAAGCCGCAGCTCCCGGACAAGGTCTCGCTCGAGACCTTCGAGGGCGCCGACGGACGCGAGACGTGCTTCGTCACGACCGCGTGCTTCTGCAACCGCGACCTCCGCCCGCGGCTCACGAACCGCCCCACCCACACGTTCAACCAGGTCACGTTCCGGACCTACGTGACGTACGGCGAGGCGCGCGGGCTCTACTTCTTCGGGACGTACTGCGACACGATCGGCTCGTGGCTGTGGCAGGGCGCGATGGCGACGGGGACGAAGATGGCGAGCTTCGAGCACGACATGCACAAGGACGGCCGCGGGTACCACCGGTACTCGTGCACCGCGCGGTCGGGGGCCGAGGAGGTCGCGTGGCTGGCGGAGGCGACGGACGCTCCGGCGCCGATCCACCCGTTCACTACTGCCGACGAGCACGTCCAGTTCCTGGGCTACCGGCTGCACGGGTTCTCGCGCAACCCCTTCGGCTTCTACACGCACGGCCGGATCGACCACCGCAGGCTGCGCCCGTTCTCGGGGCGGCTCCTCGAGGGCCGCTTCGATCTGTGGACGCGCCTCGGGATCCTCGACCCCGCCGAGTACCTTTCGCCCGCATCCGTCCTCGTCGAGCCGCATATCCGGTTCACCTTGATGCCGCCCCGCCCGGTCCGGCTCTAGCCGTTCGCGGATTTTTCACCCTCTGAGGGGTGTACGAGCCGCCTTCTGTGGTTAAGATGCTCGTGCCACGCAGTTACTTCGTAGCACGAGGTCCGCGATCGGCCGGCTGGGGGGCCGGCCGATCGTTGGCCCTCATCGACGCTCCGACCGCGACTCATAGGTGAGGGGATGCAGACCAGCGATGCCCGCGTCCTGGTGCTCGGCGAGCCGGAAGACGCGGGCCGCTTGGAGGCCGCCCTCCGGAGCGCCGGGTACGAGGACCTCCACGTAGCCAACGACTTGACCGCACCGGCCGAGCTGTGCCGGGCGGTCGAGCCCGCCGTCGTCCTGATCGACCTGACGGGCCCCGAGTACGCGGGGCTCGACGCGCTGCGCGCGCTCTGCCCCTCGGATGGGTCCAGTCCCTCGGTGGCGGTAGTGGCGGCCCCGTCGGATGCGGGGGCCCGATCCGCGTCGCTCGCCCTCGGGGCGAAGGACTTCATCGGCAAGCCGCTCGACGAGGACGAGGTGCGAATCCGCGTCGGCAACCTGATCGAGGCAGCGTCGCTGGCGCGCCGGGTGTCGCACCAGGAGCATACCGCGCAGCAGGAGATCCGCCGGCGCACGAGCGAGCTGTGGGACTCGTTGATGCGGCTCGAGGAGGCGCGCAAGCACCTGCAGACCGCGCAGGAGGAGACGCTGTCGCGGCTCTCGATGGCGGCCGAGTATCGGGACGACGAGACGAGCGGGCACGTCGAGCGGATGAGCCGCTACTGCGCGCTCCTCGCCCGAGCGAACGGTGCCGACTCCGAGACGTCGGAGACGCTGAGGCTGGCGAGCCGTCTGCACGACATAGGCAAGATCGGGGTCTCCGACCTGATCCTGCTGAAGGAGGGGATCCTGACCCCGACCGAGCGCAGGATGATGGAAGAGCACGTGCCGATCGGGGTGCGACTGCTGGAGGGCTCGGACTCGCCGGTGGTGCAGATAGCCGCGATAGTGGCGGGCTCCCACCACGAGAAATACGACGGGACGGGCTATCCGCGCGGCCTGGCCGGAGATTCGATCCCGATCGAGGGCCGGATAGCAGCGATAGCAGACGTCTTCGACGCGCTGACGCACTCTCGGCCGCACCGCCGAGCGTTCCCGCTGGGCCACGTACTAGAGATGATGCGCAAAGAGTCTGGGAAGCACTTCGACCCGGCCCTGCTAGACCTTTTCCTAGACCGAATGAACACGGTGCTGACGATCTACGAGGAGCACCGAGAGAGCGCCTAGCGAGGGTGTCAGCACATAAGCTGCGAGTGTGGACGAGAAGACGCTTAATGCTTTCCTTGCGGAATACGCCGACCAGCTTCCGACCCTGAATGCGTTGACTCCTCGGTTGGAGAGATTGCTCCACGATCTGCTGTGCCAATACCCCTTTGCGATTCACTCGATCAAAGCGCGAACCAAGGACCGTTCGCGTCTTGCTCGGAAACTTGAAGAGCATGACCCGTCGTACGAGTCCCTGGCTGACGATCATGATCTGGTAGGCGCTCGGATCATCACTTACTTTCCG
>DASQDO010000055.1:0-13917 GCA_035634135.1 Actinomycetota bacterium | reverse complement strand
CGCGTCGTGTCGTCTCCGTAGTTCGCCTCGAGGAGATCGTCACCGCCGGCTCCCTCGATGGTGTCATCGCCGCTGAGGCCGAGGATGTGGTTCGGCCCCTCGTCTCCCGTGAAGGAGTCGTCGAAGATCGAGCCGGAGAGGTCCTCGATCCCGGTGAGGGTGTCGTTGCCCTGCCCGGTCGCCTGCGTGGTCGTGAGGTTCGCCGTGACGGCAGCAGCCGCGCTCGCGTAGTCGGCGAGGTCGACCCCCGCGCCGCCCTCCATCGCGTCGTTGCCGTTGCTGCCGACGAGGACGTCGTCGCCACCCGCGCCGTCCATCGCGTCGTCGCCCGAGCGTCCGGTCAGATGGTTCAACGCGTCGTCGCCGGTCAAGGTGTCCGCGTAGCCGGAGCCGAGCAGGTCCTCGACCTCGAGGAAGCTGTCGGTCCCGTGGCCGGTCGCGACCCCGGTCGCGATCGAAGCGGTGACCGGCCCGGGCGCGGTCCCGAAGTCGACTGCGTCGTAGCCGAGGCCCCCGAGCATCACGTCGTCGCCGGCGCCGCCGTCGAGCGAGTCGCCGAAGAAGTAGCCGAGGGCCGGGTCCGCGTACTCGTCGCCGCCCACGAGCGTGTCGTTGCCGGCCCCGCCGCGCAGCGTGTCCTCACCGCCGCCACCGCGGATCTCGTTCGGGCCCGCGTTGCCGATGAGCGTGTCGAGCCCCCCGGTGCCGCCGATGTCCTCGAAGTCCGACACGAGATCGTCGCCCTCTCCGCTCGCCGTCCCGATCTCGAGGTTGACGACGACGCCGTACGACTCGATGAACTCGACGCGGTCCTTGTCGTCACCGCCGCCGAGCACGTCGTTGCCGGCTCCGCCCGCCACCACGTCGTTGCCGCCGAGCGCGCGGATCGAGTCGTTGCCGTTCCTTCCGTACAGCTTGTTCGCGTCGCCGTTGCCGGTGATCCTGTCGTCGTAGAAGGTGCCGTAGACGATCTCGACGCCCGTCAGGCGGTCCGAGCCCTCGACGCTGTGCGCCCGCCCCTCAGCGAGGTCGACCCGTGCGCCGCGCTGCTGCTTGCGATCCGAGTAGTCGAACGCGATCCCGTCCTTGCCGCCCTTCCCGTCGATCTCGTCGTCGCCCATGCCGGGCGCGAAGTAGTCGTTGTCGGGCCCACCGATCAGCCGGTCCTCCCCTTCACCGGCGCTGAGGTAGTTCGTGCACGTGCGCTGGCGCTTCTCCTTCTCGCACGCGCCGGCTTCGAGCACGTCGTCCCCGTCGCCTCCGGCCAGCGAGTCGGAGTTGCGGCCGCCGACGAGCCGGTCGGGACCGTCACCTCCCTCGAGGGAGTTGCTCCCCTTGCCGCCCGACACGAAGTCCGCTCCGTCGTTCGCGTCGAGGTGGTCGTTGCCCGCGTTGCCGTAGAGGAAGTCGCTGCCGCTGCCGCCCCGGATGAAGTCGCGCGCGGTCCCTCCGGAGGCGCGGTCGGCGCCCTCCGCGGCCTGGATCGTGTCGTTGCCCCGGTTGCCACAGAGGAAGTCGTTGCCGGCGAGGCCGAAGATCGTGTCGTTGCCGCCCCGGCCGACGATGACGTCGACCCCCGGCGTGCCGCTGAGGTCGTCGGGACCGTTCGTGCCTACCACCGTCGGGCGTCTGCCGAAGCAGGACGAGGGCGCGGCGGAAGCCGTCTCCGGGGCGACGACGGTCGCCGCCAGCACGAGCGCGAGCGCGGCGGCCGCCGAGAGGTGGGTTCGAGTAGTCGTCATTTGTCGTCTCCTGGCACCGTTGGGTCGGATCCGTGTCATAGACGCCCCGGGAGGGCGAATGGGTCCCCTAGTCGTTCCCGCCGCGCCGCAGGGCGGACGCCGCCCGCCAGTGCGTCAGGTAGATGACGGCGGCTCCGGCCCCCGCGACGAGGGCCGGGACGAGGTCGAGCAGCGCGGCGTCGCGTTCGAACGAGCTGTCGCCGGTCGCCGTGAGGCCCGGCGCGATCGTCCTGATCAGCGCGGGTAACGCCACGGCAGCCGCGGCCAGCAGGAGCACCATCGCCGTGAACGCAACCGCGTAGAGGTAGGCGTTGAAAGTACGCGCGGCCGCCGAGCCCGCGAAGCCGGGATCGTCGACGACCTCTCGTGTCCGGCGGCGATGGAACACGAGCACGGCAGCGGCGACGACCGCCACGCCCGTCGAGTTGAGCAATTCGCGCGTGTGTTGCTCACCGCCACCGAATTCGGCGTCGATACCGAAGCAGGCAGGGTCGGACGGGTCGATGCACTCCGACTGGCCATCGTCGAGCAAGGAACGTGCCGCGGTCGATCCGAGGCTGACGAGAGCGAACAGGACCGTGAACAGCGCGATGAAAGAGACGAGGCTCAGATAGAGCACGCGGGCCCTGTCGCCTCGGGTGTCCGGGTCCGACCTCCCCGACAACGCGAGTATCGCGAGCACGATCACGCCCAGGATCGTGAGTGGAGCGAGGATGCCGTAGACGAACCCGCCGTAGAACATGCCGCCTCCCCTGCCTAGTCGCCGTACCAGGACTATACGGACGATGCTCCTAAGCTCGCAGGATGCGCACCGGGCGAGCCGACCTCCCGCTCCACACCGGGCGCGCTCCCGCATGGCTCTTCGACCGGATGAGGTCGCTCGCGCGCGAGATCGGACGCGCGATCGTGGAAGAGGAAGGCCCCCACGGGCTGCTGCGACGCGCCGCCGACCCGTTCTGGTTCCAGGCGTTCGGGTGCGTGCTGGGCTTCGACTGGCACTCGAGCGGCCTCACGACGACCGCGTGCGGCGCGCTGAAGGAAGGGCTCCGCCCGCTGTTCTCCGAGCTCGGGATCGTCGTCGCCGGAGGCAAGGGGAAGACGTCGCTGAAGACGCCGGCGGAGATCGAGACCGCGTGCGACTCGATAGGGCTGGACGCCGCGCCGCTCGTGCGTGCGAGCCGGTTGTCGGCGAAGGTCGACTCGTCGGCCGTGCAGGACGGCTACGACGTCTACCACCACACGTTCCTGTTCTCGTCGGACGGCGCGTGGACGGTCGTACAGCAGGGCATGAACCAGTCGAACGGGATGGCGCGCCGCTACCACTGGCACACCGCGCCGACGTTCGTGTCGGACCCCCACGCGGGAGTCGCGGGCCGTGCGGAGCGCGACGTGACGAACCTCGTCGCGGCCGCGGGGGGGCGCAACCGCGACGTGTCGGTCGAGCTGGCGCGCGAAGCCCCCTCGAAGGTCGCCGCCGAGATCGTGCGGATGCGGTCGCTGGAGATGCCGCGCCACCACTTCGTGCGCTTCGCGGACCTGCACCCGGACAGGGTCGAGCGGGTGTTGCTGAAGGCGTACGAGGCGCAGCCCGAGGATTACACGTCGCTGCTCTCGGTGCCGGGCGTCGGCGCGAAAGGCTTACGCGCGCTGGCACTGGTGGCCGAGGTGACGTACGGCGCGCCGGCGTCGGTGAAGGACCCGGTGTCGTTCTCGTTCGCGCACGGGGGCAAGGACGGCACGCCGTTCCCGGTCGACCGCGCGACCTACGACGCGACGATCGAGTCGCTGAAGAAGGCGGTCGACGAGACCCGAGCGGGCCGTTCGGAGAAGCGGGACGCGCTGCGGAGGCTGGCCCGGCTGGCTTAGGGCTCGCCCCACTTCGCGTTGCGGATCTGGTCCATCGCGGAGATGAAGGTGTCGACCTCGGTGCGGACCGGGAGCTCCTCCTTGCCGAGCAGCACGTCGAGGGCGAGCGCCTTCGAGTCCCTCGTCACGACGCCGTAGCCCTGGTGCAGGTAGTACGTCGGGGTCGTCGGCCGCACCGCGTAGTCCCACGTGATCTTCTCGGGGTCGGCTTCGACCGGGAAGGCGGTCTTCTGCACGATCGCCTCGGCCTCCAGCCGGGTGAGCTTCCCGTCGTCCAGCGGTCCCGACGCGAGCTTCTTCTTGCCGATCGCGACGACCTGGTCGGGACGCTGCCCGCCGGTGGTGTCGCCGAGCTCGATGCGCGCCCGCTCGATGATCGCGGAGAGGACGCCGGCGGTCACGGGGGTCGCGCAAGAGGTGCCGCCGAAGTCACGCGTCTCGACGTTGGCTTCGTCGATGACCGGCCTGACGCCCCAGGCCCCCGCAGCGCGCCACTTCGATCCGAACGACGCGACGTCGACGGGGATCGAGTGCCACCAGTGCGCCTGGCCGTTGATCGGCGACGCCGCGCCGACGGTCAGCAACCACGCGGGTCCGGACCACGGGTCGGTGATCGAGTTGTCGGAGTCCGGCGTCTTGCACTTGCACGGGTCCTCGACGGGCCCGCCGGCCGGGAAGACCGTCGACGAGTTCGTGTTCGTCGCACCGTTGCCTGCCGACCACACGATGCTCTGGCCGCGGCGGGTGGCGGTGCGGCCGGACTCGGGGTCGCCGAGCGGGAGGTTCGCCGTGTTGCCCCACGAGTTCGAGACGATGTCGATCCACGGCTGCGCGGTCGCCCACTCGAGGCTGCGCTCGCCGAGGCCCTCGACCATCACGATCAAAGCATTCGGGTTCGAGCCGAAGTGCTGACCGGCGCCGACGGAGACCACACCGGTTCCGTGGCCCTGGTCGTCGAGGATGCCGCGCTCCTGCCACTCGCCGGAGACGTCGCCGGCGGCGCGCGAGATGCCGCCGATGATCCGGGTGCCGGGGAACCAGTAGAGCTGGTCGCGCTTCACGGTCTTCCACATCGCGTCGTCCTTCGCGCGAGCCGCGTCGTAGCCCTTGCTGTCCGCGAGCGCGAGCGACGGCTTCAGCGCCTGCGCCTCGGCCGGATAGCCCTCGACGAACTTCGACGGGTGGTGGACGAACTCGGGGGCCCGGAAGTCCTGGTGGTACGGGTTGACGCCCGAGTCGACGAACGCGATCACGACGAACGGCTTGCGCTCGAAGGCCGCGAGCGAGCACGACAGCTGCTTGGACTTCGGGAGCTTCAGGCAGCTCTCGTCGATCCGGACGCGGTCGCCGTCTGACCAATGGCCGGTGTCGTTCTCGGCGAACCACTGGTCGCGGGGCGGGGTCGGCGGCACCTGGGCACCGGCGAGGGACGGGACGAGCGCGGCCACGAGGGCGGCGAGCAGGGCGAAAGAGAGTGTTCTGCGCATGGCAGAGGGATTAGCCCCCGGGGGCCGATCTCCTCTGCCTCCCGATCTATATCAGTATTGATATAATGAGTCCCGTGAACGCGGCCGAGATCATCAAGGTGGCTCGGCTGAACGCTGACCTGACGCAAGCCGAGCTGGCGAAGCGGCTCGGGACGACCCAGCCGCAGGTCGTGCGATGGGAGAGGGGCAAGACAGCGCCGTCCTTCCAGCGGGTCGTGGACGCCGTGCGCGCGTGCGGATTCGAGCTCGGCGTGAGAATCCACATGGCGAGCAAAGAAGACGCCGCGGCGATCGAGGAGAACCTCGATCTGACGCCGACCGAGGGGCTCCGCCGTCTTTCGGAGCGGAACCGCTGCTAGGCCTTCTCCAGGGCCGGCTCCCGCATGCCCTCCATCTCCAGGTGCTCCCCCTCCCCTTCGACCGAGACCCGGGGCACCAGGCGGTCCAGCCAGCGCGGGAACCACCAGTTCGCGTCGCCCAGCAGCTCCATCGTCGCCGGGACCAGCACCATCCGCACGATCGTCGCGTCCACGAGGATCGCCGCCGCGAGCCCGACGGCGAACAGCTTCACCGACCGCTCGTCGATCATGAACACGAACGCGAGGAAGACCGAGATCATGATCGCGGCCGCCGCGGTGATCACCCGCGCGGTCGTCGCCAGGCCGTTCGCCACCGCGAGCGCGTTGTCGCGCTTCGCCAGGTACTCCTCCCGGATCCGCGACAGCAGGAAGATCTCGTAGTCCATCGACAGCCCGAACAGGATCGTGAACAGCATCATCGGCACCCACGCCTCGATCGGCGCGGTCGACGCGACCCCGAACACGTCCTTCAGCCAGCCCCACTGGAAGATCGCGACGATGACCCCGTACGCGGCCCCGATCGACAGAAGGTTCATTACCACGGCCTTGAGCGGGACGAGGATCGAACGGAAGACGACCATCAGCAACAGGAACGAGAGCGCGAGCACGGTCCCGATGAGGATCGGCAGCCGTTCGGCGTTCTTCTCCGAGAAGTCGATCGTGCTCGCGGTCGCGCCGCCGACGAAGACCTCGGTCTCGGTCCCCTCGAGCGCGGACGGCACGATCTCGTCGCGCAGCTCGTGCACGAGGTGGTTCGTCTCGGGGTCCTGCGGTGACGTCGTCGGGAAGACCGTGACGACCGCGGTGTCCCCTTCCGGGTTGGGGACGGGTGGCGTCACCGCCGCGACGCGGTCGCTCGCGGAGACCGCGTCGGCGAGCCGCTCGACGTCGGCCATCCCCTCGGGGCCCCCGAGCCGCGCGGCGAGGATCAGCGGGCCGGTGACCCCGGGGCCGAATCCCTCGGCCAGCAGGTCGTACGCCTGACGGGAGTCCTTCGTCTCCGCCGAGGTCCCCGCGTCGGCCTGGCCGAGGCGGATCGAGAACAGCGGTATGGAGAGCAGCAACAGGACGAGGAACCCGGCGGCCGCGGCGGGGATCGGCCTCCGTTGGACGACGCGGCTCCACCGGAACCACATCGAGACCTGGTTCCGGCTCTCGGTCCGGTGGAACGTCGGGATCCTGAGCTTGTCGATGTTGCGCCCGGTGAAGCCGAGGATCGCCGGCAGCAACGTCACCGACGCCATCATCGTCACGAGCACCGTCGCCGCGCCCCCGATCGCGACGCCCTCGACGAAGGCGAAGCCCATGAGCAGGATCCCGAGCAGCGAGATCACGACGGTCGTGCCGGCGAACAGCACCGCCTTGCCCGACGTCGTGATCGCCTTGACGACCGCTTCCTCGGGCTCCATGCCGTTGTGGAGGTGCTGCCGGTAGCGGGTGACGATGAACAGCGCGTAGTCGATGCCCACGCCGATGCCGATCATCGACGCGAGCTGCGTCGTGAAGTCCGGGACGCTGAACACGTGCGCGAACAGGAGCACGAGGGCGAGGCCGATGCCGATCCCGAACAGTGCGGTGAGGATCGGGAGGCCCATCGCGAGGACCGAGCCGAACGTCACGAGCAGGATCAGGACCGCCGCGAGGAGCCCGACCATCTCCGACCCTTCGGGCTGCTCGAACTCGTTGAACGCGATGATCGGCCCGCCCAGCGCGACGTCGAGGCCGGGCCCTTCCGCGGCGCGGGCCATCGCCTTCATCTCGTCGACGAGCTCGATCGGGACGTCGGTCGCCTTGACGTCGAACAGCACGTTCGCGAACGCGATCTCGCCGCTCTCGGAGACGTTGCGCGCTCCCTCGGCGTCGTACGGGCTCTGGATGGCGGCGACCTCTTCGATCTCTGCGAGATCGGCGAGCAGCGCCTCGACCGAAGCCTGCACCTCGGGGTCGTCGACACCGCCGTCTGCCCGGAAGACGACCTGCGCGTTGTCGCCGGACTCCTGCGGGAAACGCTCGCGCAGGAGGTCGTACGCCTCCTGCGACTCGGCCCCCGGAAGCGAGAAGTCCGTCGCGTAGTCACCGCCGGCCGTCGACGCCAGGACGTTGAAGCCGATCAGGGCCGCGATCCAGAGACCGAGCATGGGCCAGCGGCGCTTGTAGCTCCAGCGCGCGAGACGTTCGAGCATCGTCGCTCCTGCCTTTCTAGAGAGTTGACCCCACGCTAACGAGCGGCGCAGCGACGCGGCTCCGCTTTGCGGCAACTGCGTAGTCCGCTTTGTCCGTACTCTCGACGGATGTGGAGAGATTGGCTGCGCGCGTACGCGGACGCGTGGGAGAACGCCGACCCCGGCGTCGTGGAGCTGTTCACCGAAGACGCGACGTACCTGTCACAGCCGTTCCGCGAGCCGCACACCGGTCGTGACGGGATCCGGGCCTACTGGGCCGGCGCGACCGCGACCCAGAGGGACACCGAGGTCCTGATCGGCGACCCCCTCGTCGCAGGCGATCACGTCGTGGCGGAGTGGTGGACGACGATGGTCGAGGACGACGGCCCGGTCACGCTGCCGGGCGTCCTGCTGCTCGACTTCGACGGGGACGAGTGCCGCGCGCTGCGCGAGTACTGGGCGTACGAGCCGGGTCGCCACGAACCGTTCCCCGAGTGGGGCAGGTTCGAGGGCGACCAGCCCGCGGCGGACCACGCGGCCGCCTGGGCCGATGCATACGAGAGGGCGTGGCGCGCCGGGGACGCCGATGCGGCGGCCGCGCTCTATGCGGAGGACGTCTCGTTCCGCTCGCACGCGTTCCGAGAGCCGGTACGGGGCCGGGCCGCGGTGCGCGACTACACCGCGAGGGCCTTCGCTGCCGAGGAAGATCGAGTCGCACGACTCGGCCGGCCGCTAGCGGCGGGCGCCGGCGCGGCGGTCGAGTACTGGACGACGTACGTCGAGGAGGGGGCCGCGCAGACGCTGGCCGGATGCGTGCTGATGTCGTTCGACGCCAACGGCGCGGTCACGACGTCTCGGGACTACTGGCATGTCGCGGACGAAAGACGCGACCCTCCGGCGGGTTGGGGCCGGTTCGGCTAGCGTGGGCGCGATGCGCCGGCTCCTGCCCCTGCTCCTGGTCGCGGCCCTCCTCGCGCCGCCTTCGGCGGTGCTCGCAGCGCGGCGACCGGAGACCGTCGAGGACCACATCCCGTACGGAGCGAAGCGCAAGCGCCAGATGGCCCGCTACTCCGGCCGTCACTACGGGCTGAGGCGGTGGAAGCTGCGCAACCCGAGCGTGATCGTCCTGCACTTCACCGCGACGAGCACCTACCCGCCCGTCCGCAACCACTTCGCCTCGAACTCACCGGCACGCGGCGAGATGCCCGGCGTGTGCACGCACTACGTCGTCGACAAGGACGGGACGATCTACGAGCTCGTCCCTCTGGGGATCCGGTGCCGGCACACGATCGGGCTCAACCACCGCGCGATCGGGATCGAGATGGTGCAGGAGACGGGCCGCGGCTCCCATTGGGCGGACCGGCAGATCCTCCAACGACGCCCGCAGATCCGCGCGGCGCTGCGACTGGTGCGGTGGCTACGAGACCGGGAAGGGATCGCGCTGCGCGACGTCATCGGGCACGCGATGGGCAACGGCCACCGTCGGTTCGAGGACCGGCAGGGCTGGCGCAACGACCACACCGACTGGCTGTGGCGCGACGTCAAGGTCTTCCGCAAGCGGCTGCGGAGGATCTCGTGAAGCGCGCGCTGGTCATGGGCTTCGTCGCCGCGCTCCTGGTCCCCAACACGGTCGACGCGGGGCTGAGGCGCGTGCTGCTCGGCTACTCGCACGAGGGCCGCCCGATCAAGGCGTACCGGCTCGGCGACCCGGCGAGCGAGAACGTCGTGCTCGTCGTCGGCTGCATCCACGGCAACGAGTGCGCGGGGAAGAAGGTGATCACCGCGCTCAAGAAGAGGCCGCCGCCGCGCGGCGTGAAGATCTGGATGATCGAGGCCCTCAACCCCGACGGCGCGGCCGCCGGCACGCGGCAGAACGGACGCGGCGTCGACCTCAACCGGAACTTCCCGCGCAAGTGGCGGCATCAGGGCGCGCGTTGGAGCACCTATTACTCGGGGCCGCGGGCCGCGTCGGAGAAGGAGACGCGCCACGCGATGAGGTTCGTCGACGAGATCCGTCCCGACGTCACGATCTGGTACCACCAGGCGATGTCGCTCGTCGACCGGTCGGGGGGCCGCGTCGCGATCCAGCGCCGCTACGCGCGGATGGTCGGGCTCCCGCTGCGCCGGCTCGATCCCCTGCCGGGAACCGCGACGCGCTGGCAGAACCATCACTTCGACAACTCGACGTCGTTCGTCGTCGAGCTCCCGGGCGGCGAGCTGTCGTGGCGTTCCGCGAAGACGCACGCCCGCGCGGTCGTGACCGTGGGGAAGATGTAGGGACGCGTCAGGCCTCGTGGCCCGGATCGAGCTCCTGTGCCTTGCGGAACGGGAAGAAGGAGCCCGACGAACCGCCGGCGTGGACGTCGAGGGGCTCGAGCAGGAAAGCCGTGTGGTCGCCGACCGATCGCTTCTCGAGCACGCTCCCGACGAAACGATCGCCGCAGCGCGCCAGCAACGGGACGTCGTGGGGGCCCGGCTCCCATTCGCACCGCTCGAACTTGTCGATCTCGTCACCGGTCTGCTCGCCGAAGAGCCGCGCCAGGTCCTCCGCTTCGTCCGGGACGACGTGGACCCCCAGCGCCGGTGACTCGAGCGCGACCCGGTGCGTGTGGTTCTTGTCGGACACGAAGACCATGAAGCGAGGCGGGTCGATGCTGCATTGCGAGGCGAAGCCGACGAGACACCCGGCCCGCACTCCGTCTGCGGCGGCGGTCACGACGTACATCGGGTAGTCGAGGTGCCCGGCGAGCTCCTCGAACGTCTCTTTCGTGTCGTCGTTCATCCGCCAAGGATGGCATCCGGCCGCACGCGGTCCCGACCGGGTGAAGGAGAAAGGGGCCGCGGTGGTGAACCTTTTCGAGCATGAGAGCCACTCGTTACGCCGTCGCGGTCGCCTCGGCGGCACTCGTCCTCGCCGCCTCGGCCCCCGCCCACGCAGCGGTCGCCGCCGCGGTCCCCGGGAGCTTCGCCGCCGGCTTCGCCACGCCCGTCGTGGTCGCCGCCCAGGGTGAGGGCATCACGTTCGTCAACGCCGACCCGGCCCCGCACAACTTCGTCGCCGACGGCGTCTACCTGTCGAAGAAGGAAGCGAAGAAGGCGCGCTGGTGCACCTCGTTCTCGGCCAAGAGCTGCCCGCTGTTCTGGAGCCCGACGGTGGCCGCAGGCGAGACCACCGAGGTCGAGGGGCTCGAACGCCTCGAAACCGGTCAGCAGTACCCGTTCTTCTGCAGCCTCCACCCGGGCATGAAGGGGACGCTGGTCGTCCGCTGATGCTCCGTAGCGGGCGTCTCCTCGTAACGGTCGCCGCGGCCACGGTGGTCCTGGCGGTCTCCGTCCACGCGGCGCCGCCGCCTGAGCTCCTCCAGCCCGGCTTCGCCGTCACGCCCTTCGCCGCGACGCAGGGGACCCCCACGAGCCTCGCGTTCGGCGGCGGTGAGTCGCCCTTCCTGTACGTGACCGACGGCACGAGCGGGAACGTCCTCGTGTTCGACACGGCCGGCCTCGTCCTTACGTTCGCCGAGGGGTTTCGATCCCCGCTCGGCATCGTCGTCGGCCCCGACGGGAGCGTGTACGTGTCCGACGTCGAGGCCGCGCGCGAGGGGCCGTACGGGCTCCGGAGCTATGGGCGCGTGTGGCGGCTGCGCGACACCGACGGCGACCACGTCGCCGACAAGCGCAACGTCGTGGTGAAGGACCTCCCGAACGGACGCCACAACACCAACGGCCTCGCGTTCGGGCCCGACGGGTTCCTCTACGTCGCGAACGGGAACTCGACCGACGACGGCGTCGAGGGGGGCGAGTCCGAGGTCGAGCCTTGGTCCGGCTCGGTCGTCCGGGTCAACCCGCGGGCCAGGAACGTCTCGGTCACGAAGCTGCCGGCCCGGGTGCTCGTCGCGCACGGATGGCGCAACGTCTACGACCTCGCGTTCTCGCCGGTCGACCCGACGAAGGTGTTCGTGCCTATGAACGGAGCCGACGACGCGCGCCAGGGCTCGACTGCCGAGAACCCGGCCGACCCCAACCTCGAGGACTCCGACGACCTGCTGTACGTGACCGACGTCGACGACCGGAAGGTCGAGGACTTCGCGTTCCCGCAGTGCCTGTACAACCTCGCCGAGCGCGGGGACCTGAAGCCGTATGCGAACCCGAACCCGGACGTGATCGATCGCTTCGGGCGTTGTCGCAAGCGAGTCGTCCCGCGCCCCGTCGCGTCGTTCGGCCTCCACCCCTCAGCGAACGGCCTCGCGTTCCAGACGACCGACGCGTGGGGCGACGACTACCGCAACGACCTGTTCGTGGCCGAGTGGGGCAGCCTCTTCGGGGCGCCGACGGGGCACAAGGTAGTGCGGGTCGAGCTGGACGACTCCGGGACGAAGGTGACGGCGCTGTCGGACTTCTTGGAGATGGACACCCCGCTGGACCTGACGTTCCACCCCGACGGGTCGATGTACGTGGCCGACTACTCGGGGACGATCTTCAAGGTGACGAAGGCGGTCTAGGGGCCGGCCCCCGCTTCGCTAGGTCTCGCTGCCACTCCCCTACGTCCACCCAGCGGCCCAGCTTGTAGCCGAT
The DNA here is from genome assembly GCA_035634135.1 of Actinomycetota bacterium. Taxonomy (GTDB): domain Bacteria; phylum Actinomycetota; class CADDZG01; order CADDZG01; family WHSQ01; genus JALZEG01. The sequence continues at coordinate 1,729 of DASQDO010000055.1, read as the reverse complement.
CCCTCGGGCCGTGCCTATCGGCTCGAAGCCGTGGCCCTCGAACAGCTTCACGCTCGCGTCGTTCGGCAGCGCTATGCGCGCTATCGCGTTCACGAAGCCCGCCGCCTCCAGGCGCGCAAGCAGCTCCCGGAGCAATGCCCTCCCGGCCCCCGTCCCCCGCGCACCGTCGCCCACGTACACCGACACCTCGCACGTCCATGCGTAGGCCGGGCGCTCGTGGTACTCGGTCGCATACGCGTAGCCGGCGACCCGGCCCCCGGCCTCGTGCACGAGCCACGGATAGCGTCGCGTCACCTCGGCGATCCGCCGGGTCATCTCGTCGAGCGACGGCGGCTCGAGCTCGAACGTCGCGACCGAGTCGCGCACGGCCGGCGCGTAGATCCCGAGGATCGCCGCTGCGTCCTCGGCGCTCGCCGGGCGGATCAACGCGGGACGCGGATGTGCGAAGCGATGCCCGCGTAGGCGTCGTTCGGCCCGAACGTCTCCGAGCACAGCGCCACGCAACCGTCGACGAACGCTGCCCACACCGTGTCGTCCGGCGCCACGACCACGTCGATGAAGTCGTACTCGGGACCGCACTTCGTCTGGGGGCACTCGCCGCGGATCAGAGGGTCGCCCGGCTCGTTCACGGACGTGCTGTAGAACAGCGGGCGCCGGGCCAGCGGATTCCGCGTCGAGGTCACGTAACCGTCCCACGCGACCTTCGAGTAGTCGTCGTCGCCGCGGTCACGCGTCCCCATGTAGCCGACGACTACCAGGCCGCGCTTGCCCGCGTCGACGGACGGCAGGCTCGCCTCGACGACGCCCGGACGGCCGACCATCATCGGACGACCCCACGTCGAACCGCCGTCGCGGGACACGACCAGGTACGGCAGCATGTCGATCCCTATGTACGCGTAGAAGACGTTCCCGCGCTTGTCGGCCGCGACGCTCGCCTCGTGCCCGGCCGACGGGAGCTTCGCCACCTCGACGCGCGTCCACGACGCGCCCTCGTCCTTGCTGATCGCCAGGACCGGGACGCCGCAATGCCCCTTCGGGATGTAGACGGTCCCGTCGGGACCGGCGAAGCCGTGTCCGTGCAACCCGCCGCAGAACTCCCCGGACTCCGTGTACGCGGTGTACGAGGGCTCGCCCGTCGGGACGAACGTGATCCCGCCGTCGAGCGACTTCGTACAAGAGGACGTGACCGTGTCGTGGTAGCAGTAGTAGACGACGTGCGGGTAGCCGAGCGTCGAGCTCTCGACCGGCGGCCCGGCGAACACCGTCTGGTGGTCGTTGACGGGCCGCCCGCACCCGAGCGGGTTCGTGACCCAGCTGTCCCCTCCGTCGTCACTGAACGAGAGCACCGAGCACGCGTAGCCCTGGAGATCGACGGTGAAGACGCGTGCCCCGGCCCGCGTGCGGTCGACGTACACGTACGGGTCGCCGGTGGAAGCGTGCACGTTGTTCCCCGCGAGCTGCGGCGACTTCACCTCCCACGTCTGGCCCCCGTCGGTCGAACGCATGATGTCGACGGGAAGCGGAGGAACGAGCGTCGTCGGGTCCGCCGCCGCATAGAAGACGTCGCCTTCGGCCGTGACGCCGAGGGTCGGCTCGGCGGCGTTGTGGCCGATCGAGAACGTCTCGACCCGCGGGAGTCGCTCGACTTGGACGGCCCGGCCCCCGGCCCGATGCGCGACCGCGCGTCCGTCGAGACCGCCGGCGGCCGTCGCGGCCACGGCCCCTCCGG